>NZ_JAVRBF010000531.1:0-319 GCF_032436805.1 Streptomyces sp. P17
CGGAAAGACATACGCTAGCGTCTACGGGCGCATGCGTTGGGATACCCCGAGTCCTACCATGACGACATTATGCTATGGTTTCGGCAATGGCCGATTCGGCCACCCAGAACAGCACCGCGCTATCAGCTTGAGAGAGGCCGCCATGCTGCAATCGTTCCCTAGAGATTACCGCTTTACTCCACCTGACCAGCCCATTTACTTCAAGACTACAGGCCGCATGATTGGAAACGCCGTCCCAGTTCGGTTGGGAAAAGTGATTGGGCTGAGTTTCATTCGTCACGTCGAGACACTACGTCAGCGGCAGAGAGATCGAACTCAT
>NZ_JAVRBF010000532.1:0-319 GCF_032436805.1 Streptomyces sp. P17
CCGCAGGCTCAAGAGGGAGGGCCCGAGGGCCCTCCCTCCTCTCCGCCCGCGCCGGCGGTGGCAGTGGTGGCGACGGTGAACAAGGCCTTGTCAGCGCGCCAGCCACGGGCCACGATGGCGGCAAAAGAGGACGCCCATGTTCCCGATCCGCGATCACAACCCCTCCGACGCCCCGGCCTATGTGCGCAACGCGCTGATATTTCTGAATATCCTTGCTTTTCTTGTGACCGAACCCTGGGCCGGCGGCATGGAAGAGCTATGGCTGCGCGGCGCGCTTTACCCCGCCGCCGTGACCGAGGGCGCCTGGTTGCACGGGTTG
>NZ_JAVRBF010000533.1:0-278 GCF_032436805.1 Streptomyces sp. P17
CTTGGTCATCCGTGTATAAATGGGCAATCGCACTAGCAAAGGGGAGGCAGACTAACGCCAGCACGATTAACGCTATACTGGCAAGCCAAAACAGCAACTGCATTTCTATTTGTGCGGTCTGACTACGGTTTTGGCCGAGTCGTTGCCCAATTAAGATAGTAGCAGCGGTCGCAAGAGCATTACCGGGAATATTAATAAAGAGTAGCGCCGAGAAAGTGATCACATTACCAGCCATCGCGACTGTGCCCATTCCTGCAACCATAACTTGAGTAATGAGT
>NZ_JAVRBF010000202.1:0-923 GCF_032436805.1 Streptomyces sp. P17
CCACGGCGTGCCGTCCCATGTCCTGGGCGGGGATGGAGACGGAGGTCAGGCGTACCGAGGCCTGGACGGCGACCTGGTCGGGGCAGATCGCGACCACCGACACGTCCTCGGGGACGGCGCGGCCCTGCTGGCGCAGCAGGGCGAGCAGCGGTTCGACCGCGGACTCGTTCTGCACGACGAAGCCGGTGGTGTGGGGGCGCTCGTCGAAGATGCGGGCGAGGGTGACGGCCATCGCGTCGTAGCCGCCCTCGCACGGGCGGTGCAGCAGCCGTACGCCCAGCTCCTGGGCGCGGGAGCGCAGTCCGTCCAGGGTGCGTTCGGCGAACCCGGTGTGCCGTTCGTAGACGGCGGGCGCCTCGCCGATGACAGCGATGTCGCGGTGGCCGAGCATCGCCAGGTGCTCCACGCACAGCGCGCCGGTCGCCCGGAAGTCCAGATCGACGCAGGTCAGCCCGGAGGTGTCGGCGGGCAGTCCGATCAGCACGGATGCCTGGTCGGTGTCGCGCAGCAACGGCAGCCGCTCGTCGTCGAGTTCGACGTCCATGAGGATCATCGCGTCGGCGAGTCCGCTGCCGGTGACCCGGCGCACCGCGTCGGGGCCCTCCTCGCCGGTGAGCAGGAGGACGTCGTAGCCGTGGGTGCGGGCGGTGGTGGCGACCGCGATGGCGATCTCCATCATCACCGGTACGTACATCTCGGTGCGCAGCGGGATCATCAGCGCGATGATGTTCGACCTGCTGCTGGCCAGCGCGCGGGCGCCGGCGTTGGGGTGGTAGCCGAGCTCGCGGATGCTCTGCTCGACCCGCAGCCGGGTGGTCGCGGAGATGGACCGCTTGCCGCTGAGGACATAGCTCACCGTGCTCGCCGACACTCCGGCGTGCTGGGCGACCTCGGCGAGGGTGACCATCCAGCTCTCCAAGCTT
>NZ_JAVRBF010000534.1:0-318 GCF_032436805.1 Streptomyces sp. P17
GTGCCTGAAAAAGCAACCATATTGCAAATTTCATCCATCTGATATCTTACACAAGAAATCGTTATTTGATCAAAAACCAATTTTAATATCTCTTTGCAAAATGATTCTAAAATCTTATCTGAAGTAGTTGTTACTGGATATGGCATTCAAACCAAGCTAAGTAACACAGGTGCTCAAAGTTCGGTAAAGGGAGAAGTATTTGCGAACGTTCCTAATGGAAACTTAGCGAATACCTTGCAAGGCAAAGCCCCGGGGTTAATGGTTTTAGGAAATAGTGGAAAACCGGGAGACGCACCTTTCCTAAGGGTGAGAGGAACT
>NZ_JAVRBF010000535.1:0-318 GCF_032436805.1 Streptomyces sp. P17
CGCGGGCCATGGCCGGTCATCTCCGAGCGGTACGCCATCTCGGGTGAAGCGCTTGCGGACGTGCGCCGATTGCTGAGGTCGTGGGCCTCGTCGCAGGCGCGCTCCGAGCTGCGGGCAGCGGAGCGGCAGATCATGGACGGCAATGAGCGGGGCTTGGCCAGGGCGGTCGCGGCGCGGCGATCCCTGGTCTACTCACGCCGGATGCTGCGGGGCGGTCTCGACACTGCGCCATATCGGGCCGTCCTGCAGTGGGTGCCAGATGCCGTCATGCGCCGCTGGCTGGCCACTCGAACCGATGTCCGTGTGAGTCTCCCAGGG
>NZ_JAVRBF010000536.1:0-318 GCF_032436805.1 Streptomyces sp. P17
GAGCAGCATTAAGCTGATCCCGATCAGTCATACCAAGTGCACGCTGCATAAGCTGGTTGCCAGCATCTCGCTCCGAAGCTTTCTGGAAATCTCCCATAGCACCTGCGAAGCCAGATGTGGCATTGCTCATCAACGACGCCGCTGTACGAAGGCTGTCACCTACTCCGCTGAAATTAGGAGCGGCAACGTTTTCCCATGTAAGGCGGGCCATATTAGTCTCCTAATTACAGGCGGTTATTATCGATGTAAGCCTGAGCTTCTTCAGCAGACTGACCTTCCATAGCGGCACGAGCACGCCCACGATCTTCCAGAGCCGTG
>NZ_JAVRBF010000537.1:0-317 GCF_032436805.1 Streptomyces sp. P17
CTCCTGCACGCCGACCGAACGCGGCACTAATTGGACGCAATAAGCTGCGTTTGTCTGCGCTGCACCGGACCACGGGTATTGCAACGTTATCGATGTTGCGCTCACAACTTCCGCAATGGGGATCGCAAGACCTTTATGGACGCCGAACAAGTCACCCGGTTGCAAATTCGTCCAAACCGTACCGTTTCCGGTTACGGTCGTTCCATTCGCTGCAACAGTCGCGGTTCCATCAGCATAATATGTCGGTAATTTATTAAAGATGACCATTTTTTGATTTCCTAACGTTTATATACTGTTGTGATTGCTGCAACTCTTGT
>NZ_JAVRBF010000538.1:0-317 GCF_032436805.1 Streptomyces sp. P17
CGCCAGCAATCCCAGACCAGCAGCAGCCCGAACATCACCCGGAAAGCGGCAAGCGACTGAATCGACACCGGGGCCGAAAGCCTGTTCGTCAGCGGTTTCATGGCATGCCCTCGCATCTGACTCTGGCGGAATAACGCGCGGCCTGCCACGTTATTCCCCGCAAAGGGAGAAAAACATGATTGAGGTCGTTTACGACGGCGATTGCCCGTTCTGCGCCGATTTCACCCGCATGGTGGCGCTGCGGCGGCTGGGCGAGGTGGCGCTGATCGACGCGCGGGGCGATGACCCTCGGGTGGCCGAAATCGGCGCTGGTCATG
>NZ_JAVRBF010000539.1:0-316 GCF_032436805.1 Streptomyces sp. P17
TGCGCGTTTGTCCTCATCAGAGGGGAGTGCAGAAACTCAGGCACCCGACCAAACCCAGACACGTCCCACGCCAACGGCCCGGAGCGCTCGAACTCGGCCCCCCGCAACGGCTCGCCAGACTCAGATTCCGAGGTCACCACCCAGCCATTGCGGAGCCCGTCCCGGTCCATCACCGGCACCCACTCCACCACATCGGCGGCAGACGCCTCCCACACCTGACCAGACCCAGCATCCGGGACGCCCTGGAGCACTCCGGCACGATCCACCACAGCCACCAAGCCAGCCAGACGCATCACCGACAGCAGCGCATCCATGC
>NZ_JAVRBF010000540.1:0-316 GCF_032436805.1 Streptomyces sp. P17
TCACCGATCACACTCGGGACACCACGGCGCCCCGTCCTTGCCGTGCCGTAGGGGTAACCCGCATCGCTCGCACCAGCCACAGTCAGAGGTCCCCATCTGTCGCCCCCCTACATGCATAATGCCCACCGGCGCGAGGGCGCACTGATGGGCAACTAGGCGCAGCATATCACGACGATCTGAGTTGTGCTTCTGCTGCGACACGCCGGATGGTCCCGAGGTCATACAGCGTGCGTCGCTGGTCGTCGGGGTCTGCGACGCCCCTATCGAGGAGTGATCTGGCCGCCCATGCTTGGAGTGTGCGGAGGGGTATGCCCGT
>NZ_JAVRBF010000541.1:0-316 GCF_032436805.1 Streptomyces sp. P17
GCCACTCCGTTATCGTCCGTCTCAATCGACAGCAGCACGTCATGCTTGCCACGGATCGCCGCATCCAGAGAGTCCAGCCGATCCTTTGCCCGGCATGCCTCTTCCAGTTGCACCAACTGCTCCGGCGTCAGCTCGAACGCGTCCGCCACGCCACTCCACAAAGCACGCCCGCCATCCGCCATTGAGGCTGGACACGGGGCCGGGATATAGGGCTCGTCAGACATGCTCAACACCTCCAGCGTCGCGCCGATATGCATCTGGTGGTATCGCGCCACCAGAGAGAATGGTTTTCAGGTCCTGTAGACTGCGAGACACC
>NZ_JAVRBF010000542.1:0-315 GCF_032436805.1 Streptomyces sp. P17
TTGGATAACCGTGACAGCGAATATGTTCGGCCACAGTGTGTATAATATACTTTCTGACTTTGGGGTATCTATTCCTATTCCAATATTAGTTGCGGTTGGTTGTGTTATTTTCGTTACTTCTACAGCGTTTGGCTTTGAAATGTTGGGTAAAGTATCGAAAGTTGCGGTGCCTGTAATCATTGTATTGATGTTTGTTGTACTATTCCTTACGACAAACAGTGGTGTTTCTGCAACAGAAAAACTAGCACAACTGCCATTTGGGACTGCTGTTTCTTCCGTTGTTGGTACTATTATCGTATTGGTTACTACGGCACC
>NZ_JAVRBF010000049.1:0-68957 GCF_032436805.1 Streptomyces sp. P17
TTCGCAGCACTTCGCCCCGCCGACCAAACGACCGGCGGGGCGAAGTAGCAGGGCCCCGGATTAACCAACAGCGTCAGTGTCTTCCCCGGGGCCTTCCTGCGGCGTCACAGGCGCCGAAGGCGTGATCAGCCCTCGGTCTTCTCCTCGGCGGCGTCGGTCGCGTCGGCCTCGGTGGCCTCGGCGGCGACGTCCGCGGCGGTCTCGATCTCGTCCTCGTCGTCCAGGTCGATGATCTCGCCGTTGGTGTCCTTCACCGTGGCCTTCTCGACCACGACGGCCAGGGCCTTGCCGCGGGCGACCTCGCCGACCAGGAGCGGAACCTGGCCGCCCTCGACGACGGCCTGGGCGAACTGATCGGGGGACATGCCGGAGGAGGACGCGCGCCGCATGAGGTGCTCGGTGAGCTCCTCCTGGTTGACGTTGAGCTTCTCCTGCTTGACGAGCTCGTCGAGGACGAACTGGGTCTTGATGCCCTTGACCGCGGCCTCGCGGGTCTCGGTCTCGAACTCTTCCTCGGTCTTGCCCTGGATCTCCAGGTACTTCGCGAGGTCGAGACCCATCTGGCCGAGCTGGTGGTGCTCCAGGTTGTGCTTGCGGGTGTTGATCTCGTCCTCAAGCAGCTTCTCGGGGACGGGCACCTCGACGAGCTCCAGCAGCTTCTCCAGGACGCGCTCCTGGGCCTGCGTGGCCTGGTCGTACTGCTTCATGTTGGTGAGGCGCTTGCGGCTGTCCGCCTTCAGCTCCTCCAGGGTGTCGAACTCCGAGGCGAGCTGCGCGAAGTCGTCGTCCAGCGCGGGCAGTTCGCGAGCGGCGACCTGGGTGACCTTGACGGTGACCTCGGCCTCCTTGCCGGCCGCGGAGCCGCCCTTGAGCTCGGAGCTGAAGGTGGTCTCGCCACCGGCCTCCAGGCCCTTCACGGCGTCGTCGATGCCGTCGAGGAGCTCGCCGGAGCCGATGGTGTAGGAGACACCCTCGGCGACACCGTCTTCCAGGACCTCGCCCTCGACCTTGGCCTGCAGGTCGATGGTGACGACGTCGCCGTCCTCGGCGGCGCGCTCGACCGGGGAGGTCGAGGCGAAGCGCTCGCGGAGCTGCTCGACCGACTTGTCGATGTCCTCGTCGGTGACCTCGATGGCGTCGACCTCGACCTCGATGCCGGAGTAGTCCGGGATCTCGATGGCCGGGCGGACGTCGACCTCGGCGGTGAAGTTCAGCGTCTCGCCGTCCTTCAGCTCGGTGATGTCGACCTCGGGCTGGCCCAGGACGTTGAGCTCGGCCTCGTTGACCGCCTCCGTGTAGAACTTGGGAAGCGCGTCGTTGACGGCCTCCTCCAGCACGGCGCCACGGCCGAACCGCTGGTCGATGACCCGGGCGGGGATCTTGCCCTTGCGGAAGCCCTTCACCGTGACCTGCTGGTTGATCTTCTTGTACGCCGCGTCGAGGCTGTCCTTGAGCTCCTCGAAGGGCACCTCGACAGTGAGCCGAACCCGGGTCGGGTTCAGGGTCTCCACGGCGCTCTTCACGGTTCGGTCTCCTTGTGGCTGACTTCTTGGTTTCTGCCGGAGCCAGACTGGCCCGGCAAATTCGCCGCCCGGAGGACTTCAGGGAGTGAGAGACATACGGGCGCGCAGCTTGCATAGTAACCGCAGCCGCTGAACGACCCAAAGGCGATCACTGGGGATGATCCAGCAGGTGGTCGGGGTGGCGGGATTTGAACCCACGGCCTTCCGCTCCCAAAGCGGACGCGCTACCAAGCTGCGCCACACCCCGTCTGGTGCGACACGTAGGGTACATGCCCGCAGGCCATGGGGCTGCCGCATTTATGGGGTGTGCGCCGAGGGGGGCGGAGCCGCTACGATGCCTGCAGTGCCGCGGTCACCTGACCTGCGGCGCGTCCTGTGCGGGCGTAGCTCAATGGTAGAGCCCTAGTCTTCCAAACTAGCTACGCGGGTTCGATTCCCGTCGCCCGCTCTGTACGGCTCGGGGCCGGACCGGAGGAGTTTTCCTCTGGTCCGGCCCCGAGTGCTTTCAGGCAGGCCGGCGCCGCCTCACCGCATAGGGGGAGGGAGCGGTCGGCCGGTGTCTAGAACTGGATCGAGTTGATCGTCTCGGCTATCGAGTCGAGGAACCGTTGGATGTCGTCGGCCATACCGGTGGAGGCGAGGAAGAAGCCGAAGAGGACGGCGACCACGGCGGGGCCGGCCTTGAGGGAGCCACCTCGGATCAACACCACCAAGATGATCGCCAACAGCAGCACCACTGACAGCGAAATGGCCACAACTGATCACACCCTCGGTCGGTCCGCTCTCCCGGCCCGGGGGCGCCAACCCCGCGCACCCCCGCCAGAACCATCGTGCCACCAACAGGCCCGCCGTATGCGGCGGGTGGGGCATCAGCGGTCACAACTGCGGTCGGCGCGGGCGGCGCCGGTTCGCGCCGGCGGCCATCCGGCGCGCCCCGCACGGTGATTCGAATCGGCACCCGTACGGGGAATTCGACATGATCGTTTCCATGTCCACACAACGTGTTCGTGGGCATTTCGAATTGCCATCACAGGCGTCACCAACTCCCCTACCAAACCTGGCCTTATGTACCATTTAGTATGGATTAATCGGCACAAGGCGGCCACATCCTGGGGTCGGGGGCGCCGCGTTCACCCCTCATAAGCGGTAATGACGTCGCGCGTTTTACTAATACGCACAGCCGCCGCTAGGGTGCCTCAGATGTTTCACGCTGCCTCGTCCCCCGCAAAGGCACCGAACGGCCATCACAGAGCGCCGGTGCCGAGTCCGCGCTCACCCGTCGGCAAGCAGCGCGACGCCTTCTTCGACAACGCCAAGTTCCTGGCGGTCGTGCTGGTGGCCGTCGGCCACTCCTGGGAGCCCCTGAAGGGTGACAGCCGGATCCTCGAAGGCATGTACATGGTCGTGTACGCCTTCCACATGCCGGCGTTCATCATCATCTCGGGCTACTTCTCGCGCAGTTTCGACATGCGCCCCGACCGGCTGCGCCGGCTGATCACCGGTGTCGCCCTGCCGTACATCGTCTTCGAGACCGCCTATCCGCTGTTCAAGCGGGTCGTCGACAACGATCCGGGCATGGAGATCAGCCTGCTCGACCCGTGGTATCTCACCTGGTTCCTGGTCGCGCTGTTCGTCTGGCGGCTGACCACGCCGATCTGGAAGCTGATCCGGTGGCCGCTGCCCGTCGCCCTAGGGATCGCGATGCTGGCGTCCGTCACCCCGGAGATCGGCGACGACCTGGACCTCCAGCGTGTGCTGCAGTTCCTGCCGTTCTTCGTGCTGGGCCTGAACATGAAGGCCGAGCACTTCCAGTGGGTGCACCGGCGCGAGGTGCGGATCCTGTCCGTGCCGGTGTTCGCGATGGCACTGGCCTTCGCCTGGTGGGCCGTACCGCGGATGAACACCGGCTGGTTCTACCACCGTGACGCCGCACAGCAGCTGGGCGCGCCGTGGTGGACCGGGCCCGTCATGGTGCTCGCGCTGTTCGGCTGCTCGCTGGTGCTCACCGCCTGCTTCTTCGCCTGGGTGCCGCGGCGTCATGTGTGGTTCACGGCGCTCGGTGCGGGCACCTTGTACGGCTATCTGCTGCACGGCTTCGTGGTGAAGGCCGGGGATTACCAGGGGTGGTTCGAGTACGGCTGGCTGCATCGGCCGCTCGGCGAGATCTTCGTCACCGTGCTCGCGGTTGCTGGTGTGACGCTGCTGTGCACTTCGCCGGTGCGGCGGGTGTTCCGGTTCGTCGTGGAGCCCGACATGAAGTGGGCCTTCAAGAGGGATGCGGCGGAAGTTGTCCGTGCGCGGGAGAAAGTCAGCGGTTGAGTTTGGGCCGCGGGCCCGGTGGGGCTGGTCGCGCAGTTCCCCGCACGCGGAACCGTTCTATCGGGCCATGGGAGCCACATACATCGGAACGGTGCGCCCCTGAGTGGGTCATGCCGACGCCAGGCCGAGAAGTGCGCGCATTCTTGCGTACTTCTCGGTCAGGCGTGTGCGGGTGGGTTCGTCGAGAACCGCCAGGCGCACCGGGTCTCCGTTGTGCGCCAGGTCCGCCTCCTTCACGAGCAGCGCGCCCGGCGTCGACAGGATCCGTCCCGCGTACGCCTCCGGTGACTCCCCCGGCCGTTTAGTGACCGCGAGGACGATGTCCTTCGTACGGCGGCTCAGCTCCGCCTCGTGCAGCCACTGTTCGGAGAGGGCGTCGTCCTCGACCGCGTCGTGCAGCCAGGCCGCCGCGATCTGGTCCTCGTCGCCGCCGCGGGTGCGGACGCCGTCGGCCACGGCCCTCAGGTGCTCGGCGTAGGGTCTGCCCGCTTTGTCCGTCTGGCCCTCGTGGGCGGCTCGGGCGACGGCCTCGATCTCCTGGAGGTTCATGCGTGGACGCCCGCTTGCGCCGTCACCGTGGGACCCTCACGGCAGATCAGCAGCAGCGCCCGGTCGTCGTTGACGTCCTTGGCCACCGCCTCGATGAGATGCCAGGCCGCTCCGTGGAAGCCGCCGGCGACATAGCGGTCGGCCTCGCCGGTGAGGCGGTCGATGCCCTCCACGATGTCGCGGTCGGAGGTTTCCACCAGTCCGTCTGTGAACAGCATCAACACGTCCCCGGGCCGCAGCGAGCCCTTCACGGGGTCGAACTGGGCACCGTCGTACACACCCAGCAGCGGGCCCTCGGCGGCCTTCTCCTCCCAGCGGCCGCTGCCAGCGCTGAGCTGGAGGCCCGGCGGGTGGCCGGCGGAGTAGAGCTCGTAGTCGCCGGAGTCCAGGTCGAGGACGAGGTGGATGGAGGTCGCGAAGCCCTCGTCCCAGTCCTGGCGCAGGAGGTAGCCGTTGGCCGCCGGGAGGAAGGCGTGCGGGGGCAGCGAGCCGAGCAGGCCGCCGAAGGCGCCCGAGAGCAGCAGGGCGCGTGAGCCCGCGTCCATGCCCTTGCCGGACACGTCCGTGAGGACGACCTCCAGGGTGCGGCCGCCGTTGGTGCGGGCCGCGACAACGAAGTCACCGGAGAACGACTGGCCGCCCGCCGGGCGCAGCGCCATCTCGCGGTGCCAGCCGTTCGGCAGCGGCGGCAGCTTGCTCTGGACGCGGATGCGTTCGCGCAGATCGAAGAGCATGGTGCCGCCGCGCCGCCAGGGCACCCCGACCCGGCTGCGGAACTGCGCGATCAGCAGACCGACGAAACCGCAGGCCGCGACCACCAGGACCACGCCCGGGGTGACCCGGGCGGCGCCCTCGGTGTACGGGCCGAGCTGCACCGACTCCACGATCAGGGCGGTGGCCGCGGCCGCGTACAGGCCGAGCAGGCTGGCCGGGCGCAGCAGCAGTCCGCCGGCGACGATGGGGAGGACCAGCGCGGACGGTGCGCACCACACCGAGTTGGCCAGAGTGGTGGCCGTGATCAGCGGGACGGTGAGCAGCAGTCCGGCCAGCGCGATCCAGTCGGAGCCGTCGCCGCGGAAGTAGTCGACGGCGCTTCTGCGCAGGCCGACGCGGACCCGGTGCCACTGGATTCGCAACCGGGCCGCGAACGTATCGGCGGCCGCGCGCCGCTCTCGTCCTGCTGCCATTAGTTCGGGACCCTATCCATCGGACCAGCTGCTTGGCACGGGAGGTCCCACTTGTCCCCCGTCCGAGGCTCAACTTCACAGTGAACTTCACGAGAAGCCACAGCGCGGCCACCCGGCGGAAATTCCCTGGCTCGTCCCGCCTTGCCCTGGTAGGCATGGCACATGGGGACACACTTCACGACCGGTTCCGCGACCGACCTGCGGCAGCTGGCGCCCGAGGACTGGGACACCTGGTACGACGTACTGCTGCGCGCCTTCGGCGGAGTGCCGGAACCCAGCGAGGAGCGTGAACTGTACCGGGAGCTCACCGAGTTCGACCGCTCCTTCGGGGCCTGGGACGGTGATCTGTGCGTGGGGTCGGCGGGAGCGTTCCGGTTCGGGGTGACCGTGCCCGGTGGGGCGTCGGTGCCCGCGGCGGGCGTGACGATGGTCGGGGTCGCCGCCACGCACCGGCGGCGCGGGGTTCTCACGTCGATGATGCGCAAGCAGCTGGACGATGTGCGGTCCTGGGGCGAGCCGCTGGCGGTGCTGACGGCGTCCGAGCCCGCGATCTACGGGCGGTTCGGGTACGGCGTGGGGACCTTCCAGCTCGCCGCCGAGATCGACACGAGCCGGGTGCGGTTGTCGGTGCCGGCCGGGACGGATGACGTACGGCTGCGGTACGCGGATCCGGTGGAGGTGATCGACGCCTGCGAGACGGTGTACGCGGCGCTGGTGCCTGCCCGGCCCGGGATGCTGGCCCGGGCGCGGCCCGGCTGGGCTCGGGTGGGGGTGCTCGATCCGGAGGACGGGCGGGACGGGGCGTCGCCGTTGCAGTGTGTGGTGGCCGAGCGGGACGGGGAGACCGTCGGATATGCCCGTTATGCCGTGAAGCCGGAGTGGGGGGTGGGCGGGCACAACGGCGCGGTGCACCTGCGGGAGCTGGCCGGGGTGGACGCGGTGGCGCAGGCCGCGTTGTGGCGGTTCCTGTTCGACATCGACCTCACGACGACGTTGAAGGTGTCCTGGCGGCCGATGGACGACGCCTGGCAGTACCAGGTGTCGGACATACGGCGGTGTCGGCCGCGGTACCGGGACGGGCTGTACGTCCGGCTCGTCGAGGTCGGGGCGGCGCTTCAGGCGCGGACCTATCAGGCGCCGGTGGATGTGGTGTTGGAGGTCGAGGACGCCTTCTGCCCCTGGAACTCCGGGCGTTGGCGGCTGTCGGGGGACGCGAAGGGGGCGTCCTGCGAGCGGACCCGGGACGCGGCCGATCTGACGCTGTCCGTACGGGAGTTGGGTTCGGCGTACCTCGGTGGGGTGAGCCTTGCGTCGCTGGGTGCGGCGGGCCGGGTGCGGGAGCTGCGCCAAGGGGCGCTGGCGGAGGCGTCGGTGGGGTTCGGATCCCCGGTGGCGCCCTGGTTGCCGCACGGGTTCTGACGGGTTTCCGGGCCTTCGCTCACTTCTTCTGGCAGGCCGGGCACCAGAAGAGGTTGCGGGCGGCGAGATCGGCGGTGCGGATCTCGCCGCCACAGATGTGGCAGGGGAGGTTGGCCCTGCGGTACACGTAGACCTCGCCGCCGTGGTCGTCCACGCGGGGAGGGCGGCCCATTGCCTCGGGGGTGTGTTCCGGGCGGACGGTGTCGATGCGGTTGTTGCGGACGCCCTCATGCATGAGTTCCACGAGGTCGCTCCAGATCGACTCCCACTCTTGGCGGGTGATGTCCTTGCCCGCGCGGTAGGGGTCGATGCCGTGCCGGAAGAGGACTTCCGCGCGGTAGACGTTGCCCACGCCCGCGATGACCTTCTGGTCCATGAGCAGGGCGGCGATGGTCGTACGGCTGCGGGAGACGCGTCGGTACGCCGTCTTGGGTTGTGCGTCCGCGCGGAGGGGGTCCGGGCCGAGGCGGTCGTGTATGGCCTGCTTTTCGGCGGGGGTGATCAGGGCGCAGGTGGTCGGGCCGCGGAGGTCTACGTACGACGTGGTGTTCGCGATGCGGAGACGGACCGTGTCCGTGGGTGGGGGTGCGGGGGTGGGGCCGAAGGTGACCTTGCCGAAGAGGCCCAGGTGGATGTGGATCCAGTCGGTTTCGCGGAAGCCGAGGAAGAGGTGTTTGCCGTGGGCCTCGGTGGTGGTGAGGGGGGTGCCGGTGAGGAGGGCTGCGGCGTCGGAGAACTTGCCCTGGGGGCTGGTGACCTGGGGGGCTGTGCCGTTGAAGGCGGCGGCGTAGTCCTTGGCCAGCCGGTGGATCGTGTGCCCCTCAGGCACGGTGGCTCCTTTGTGTTGTGTTGTCTCGCCCCCGCCGCCCCTGCCCGTCCCATCCTCCAGGGGCTCCGCCCCTTCGACCCCGCCAGGGGGCTGCGCCCCCTGGACCCCCGTCAGCCCTGAAGGCCTCGTCCTCAAACGCCGGACGGGCTGAGACAGCGGCCGGCGTCGAGCGGTGCCGCCGCCCCGGGGCGGCAGTCTGCGGGCGGGTGGGGTTCGGGATGGCAGGCCCCACGCCGGACGGGCTGAGACAGCGGCCGGCGTCGAGCGGTGCCGCCGCCCCGGGGCGGCAGTCTGCGGGTGGGTGGGGTTCGGGATGGCAGGCCCCGCCTCGCGGCCGGGCCCGCCCGGTGTCCGAGGCGTGGATGGGCTCAGTCGGCCGCGTCTCTCCGCCCCGCCCCGCTTCTCCCAGCGCCCCGCTTCTCTCAGGCGGCCCGTGCAGGTGGGCGACCGGTGTGCGGACGGCTGTCGGCTACTGCTGGGGGTGGTGCGGGGGGATCGGGGGGAGGTCGCCTGTTGATTCGTACGTGGCCAGCATGTCGATTCGGCGGATGTGGCGGTCGTCGCCCGAGAACGGGGTGGAGAGGAAGGTCTCCACGAACTTCGTCGCCTCGTCCTGGGTGTGCATGCGGGCGCCCACCGCGACGACGTTGGCGTTGTTGTGCTGGCGGCCCAGGGCCGCGGTCTCCTCGCTCCAGGCGAGGGCCGCACGGACGCCCTTGACCTTGTTCGCCGCGATCTGCTCGCCGTTGCCGGAGCCGCCGATCACGATGCCGAGGGCGCCGGGGTCCGCGGCCGTGCGCTCGGCGGCGCGCAGGCAGAAGGGCGGGTAGTCGTCCTGGGCGTCGTAGATGTGGGGGCCGCAGTCGACGGGGTCGTGGCCGGCGGCCTTGAGCCAGTCGACGAGGTGGTTCTTGAGTTCGTAGCCCGCATGGTCGGAGCCGAGATACACGCGCATGCGACGAGTGTGACACGGCCGTTTCCGGGCAGCCGCCCCGGGGGTTGATCCCGAAAACTGTGCGCAACCCTACAGAACCTCAGGGAAACCTCAAGTAACGATCAGGAATCAAAGGTTCAAATAATTTCTTGGCTCGGATTCACTGGACCAACTTGTTAGGCACCCGTACTCCGCTCGTACGGGGAACTGCACTCCCGGCACAAAGGAATCCCCCTATGACCTCGCAGCCGACCCTGTCGAAGGCTGAAAAGGACCCTGGAGCCACCGGCGACCCCGGCAACGGGCTTCAGGCCGGGCTCAAGAACCGTCATCTGTCGATGATCGCCATCGGCGGTGTCATCGGCGCCGGACTCTTCGTCGGGTCCTCCTCCGGTATCGCCACCGCGGGCCCTGGCATCCTCCTGTCGTACGCCCTCGTCGGCACGCTCGTGGTGCTGGTGATGCGGATGCTCGGTGAGATGTCCGCGGCCAACCCGACCTCGGGTTCGTTCTCGGCGCACGCCGACCGCGCGCTCGGCCGCTGGGCCGGGTTCTCCATCGGCTGGCTGTACTGGTTCTTCTGGGTGGTCGTGCTCGCGGTCGAGGCGACCGCCGGGGCCGTCATCCTCGAAGGCTGGATCCCGGCCGTCCCGCAGTGGGCCTGGGCGCTCATCGTGATGGTGGTGCTGACCGCCACCAACCTGGTCTCCGTCGGCTCCTACGGCGAGTTCGAGTTCTGGTTCGCCGGGATCAAGGTCGTCGCGATCGCCGCGTTCATCGTCATCGGCGGGCTTGCCGTCTTCGGGCTGCTGCCCGGCGTCGACAGCGAGCAGGCCGGGCTGAGCAATCTCACCGAGTACGGCGGCTTCCTGCCCAACGGGCCCGGCGCGATCCTCACCGGTGTGCTGCTCGTCGTCTTCTCCTTCATGGGCAGTGAGATCGCCACGCTCGCCGCCGGTGAGTCCGAGGACCCGCAGCGCGCGGTCACCAAGGCGACCAACAGCATCATCTGGCGGGTCGGCGTCTTCTACCTCGGCTCGATCTTCGTCGTGGTCGCGCTGCTGCCCTGGGACAGCAAGTCGATCGTCGAGGACGGTTCCTACGTCGCCGCCCTCGACTCCCTCGGCATCGCGCACGCCGGTCAGATCATGAACTTCATCGTGCTGACCTCGGTGCTGTCCTGCCTCAACTCCGGTCTGTACACGGCGTCCCGTATGGCCTTCTCCCTCGGCCAGCGCGGTGACGCGCCCAAGTCGTTCGCGAAGACCACCAGCCGTGGTGTGCCGCTCGCGGCGATCATCGCCTCGGTCGTCTTCGGCTTCGTCGCCGTCTTCTTCAACTACAAGTTCCCGGACTCCGTCTTCCTCTTCCTGGTCAACTCCTCCGGTGCCGTGGCGCTGTTCGTCTGGCTCGTCATCTGCTTCTCGCAGCTGCGGATGCGGAAGATCATCCAGGCCGAGGCGCCGGAGAAGCTGGTCGTGCGGATGTGGCTGTACCCGTACCTGACCTGGGCCACGGCCGCGCTGATCGTGTTCGTCCTCGGCTACATGCTGACCGACACCGAGCACGACGGACGCAAGACGGTGCTGCTGTCGCTGCTGGTCGCGGCGGTCGTGCTGGCCATCGCCTTCATCAAGGAGAAGATCCGCGGCGGCGGCGGACCGGCTCCGGCGGTGAAGGCGCGGGCCGAGTCCGACCTCGACGCCGACGAGGTCAGCGTCGGCTGATCCGGTCGCGGTGCTGTGAAGGGGGCCCCTCGGGGCCCCCTTTCCCGTATGCCCAGGATCGTGTTCACAAGTCGTGTTCTCACAGGAGGGTGAAGCTGTCCTTGACCTTCTCGTACGTCTTCAGCGCCTCGGCCTCGGCGTCCGGCTGGTACCAGGTGTTGATCTGGTACGACTTCCCCTTCACGTTGAAGCCCAGCAGCTGGGCGTGCCAGGGGACGCCCTTGAGCGTGAAGGTGTACTCCCAGACGACCGCCGGGTAGTCGCGGAACGTCGTCTCCTCCAGGCGGATCTTCTGGTACGCCTGCCCCTGGCGGGCGTTCTGCTCCGAGCTCTGCCAGGTCTCCATGAGGTCGCCGCGGGCGAGGGAGGACTTGGCGACGAGCTCCTGTTTGCCGTCGGGGGAGGTGTAGTGCACCTCCGCGCCCGTCTTCACGTCCCGCCGCCAGTCCTCGGGCGGTACCCACGCGAACCCGCCGGCCTCCGTGCGCGCTCCCGGCGGCATGGTCTGCGGGCGGGCGGTGCCCTCCACGGTGGGCGAGGGGGATGTCGGTGAGGGCGAGTACGCGGAGGAGGGTGTCGAGCCGGCCGCCTTGTCGTCCTCGGGCGACCCACCGGAGTTCATGACCAGGACGACGGCCACCACGGCTCCGGCGGTGCCGAGTCCCAGGGCGGTGAGGAGTGCGGGGCGCAGGCGCGAGGGTCGGGGGTCGGCGGGGACCGCGGGGCCGGGGAGTTCGCCCGGGGGCATGGGCTGGGGGCCGGGGGTGGGGGTCGGCCGCCGTTCCGTTTCGGCCTCGTGGCGCAGCACGGCGGCCGGCTTCGTCTCCTCGCGGACGAGGGAGACGCCCGTGGTGCCCATGGGGGTGACGGGGCGGCGGCCGAAGTCACGGGTGGGCCGGTGCACTTCGGGGGGCGGGGTGTCGGCGGGCTCCGCTGTCTCCTGCGGCGTCGGCTCGGCCGTACCCACCGCCACCGTCGGCGTGGGAGGGGGGAACGCGATCGGCTGGAGGGCGTTCTCCATGTCCCCGAGGCCCGGGCGGACCTCCGGCTCCTTCTCCAGCAGGGCCGCCAGGATGCCGCTCAACGGACCGGACGAGGAAGGGAGTTCGGGCTCCTCGTACAGGACGGCGTGCAGTGTGGCCAGGGTGGTGTCCCGGGAGAACGGGGAGCGGCCGCCCAGGGCCGCGCACAGGGTGGCGCCCAGGGACCAGATGTCCGACGGCGGGCCCTGCGGGCGGCCGGAGACCCGCTCGGGGGCCATGTAGTCGGGCGAACCGACCAGCATGCCCACCATGGTGAGCGCCTTGGCGTCCTGGATCGCCGCGATGCCGAAGTCCGTCAGGACCACGCGCCGCGTTCGTGTCTCCACCAGGACGTTGCCGGGTTTGATGTCCCGGTGCAGCACGCCCCGTTCGTGCACCTGGCGCAGCGCGGCCAGCAGGCCCAGGCCGATGCGTGCCGCCTCCGCGGGGCCGAGCGGGCCGTCCTCCGCGAGGAGCCGTTCCAGGGAGCGGCCGGCGACCAACTCCATGACGATCCAGAGGCGTTCACCCTCGTCCACGACGTCATAGACCCGCACCACGTTGGGATGGTCGATGCGGGCGGTGGCCCGGGCCTCGCGCAGGGTGCGTTCGCGGCGGGTGCGGGTGTCCTCGGCGTCGAGGCCGTCAATCCGTATTTCCTTGATCGCCACCGGCCGGTCGAGTATTTCGTCGGCGGCTCGCCACACCCGCCCCATCCCTCCCTGCCCGATACTTTCGACCAGTCGATAGCGCCCGGTCACCACCAGCCCTGGAACTCCGCCACTCCTCGTGTTTCCCGTATTCCCCGGCAATCCGCTGCACCCCCTCAAATACCTGTCCATTTGGAACACGATGGTCACACTTCGCGCCACACCAGCATAGTGCGGAGAAATCTTGTGGTACCTCTTCAAGTACTGCGAATTCAGGCGCAGCCAAGGGGGACGAACATGAGTTCTCGTCGTACGACGACCATCGCGGGATCGCTGGTTGCAGCATCTTTCTCGGCGGTGATGATCCTTCCGTTCACCGCCGCGGCGGATGACCAGGGACCTCAAAGCAGCAAGGGGGGAAAGGCCGTTGACGAGGCACCGGCGGGAGTCGAACTGACCACGACTCTGCCCGAGAAGATCTCGGTCGACAACACGTCGCAGGAGACGGCGATTACCGCCACGGTGAAAAACGAAGGGACCGAGGAGAGCGGAGAGATCAGGCTTCTGGTCGTCGGATTCGACGGCCTGACGGTCAAGAATGTGAAGGGCTGTTCAGAGATTGCCGAAAGCGATCTGCCGGAAGGTTCGAACAGTGGATTCGCCTGCGCGGTGGACAGTCTCGCGGCCGGTGACTCGAAGTCGTACGACGTCGAGGCGACGTACGACCTGAGCAAGACGGGCCAGATCTGTCTGCCCGTCCAGACCGCGTCGGGTGACAAGACGTACTGGCAACAGGGCCCGGTGCCGTTCGGTACGACGAACCCGTCGCCGAACGCCCCGGCCACCCCGCTGCTGCTGGGCACCGACAACAAGCCGGTGGCGCCCGGCGGTGACGAGCTGGCCGAGACCGGCGCCGAGCGGGACGTCCTGCCGCTGGGGGCGGCCGGGGCGGCGCTGATCGCGGCGGGCGCGACCGGACTGTGGTGGTCGCAGCTCAGGCGGCCGGTGCGCCAGGAGAGTTGAGCGGAAGATCCAATCGGCCGGATAACCTGACGGCGCCTGTCAGGTTATCCGGCCATTCTCTGAAGAGGCTGGCCGGGCTGAAGACCGAGGCCGACCCGGCTGACCTCTTCCGGAGGCCTACTTCTTGAGCAGCTTCCAGGCGGTGGGCAGCAGGCCCATCGCCAGGGCGGCCTTGAGGGCGTCGCCGATGAGGAACGGCGTGAGGCCGGCCGCGATCGCGGCGGAGGCGGACATGTCGGCCGCGAAAGCCAGGTACGGGACGCCGACGGCGTAGATGATCGCCTCGCCGAGGAGCATCGTGCCGGCCATGCGCAGTATCGAGCGGTCGGCGCCGCGGCGGGCCAGGGCGCCGACGGCGGCGGAGGCGAGGAGCATGCCGAGGATGTAGCCGAAGGAGGCGCTGAAGCCGTGGCCGCCGTCCGCGAACCACGGCACGCCCGCGAGGCCCGCAAGCGCGTACAGGGCGAGCGCCGCGACACCGCGCCGGGCACCGAGGGAGGTGCCGACCAGCAGCGCGGCGAAGGTCTGGCCGGTCACCGGGACCGGGGTGCCGGGCACCGGCACGGCGATCTGGGCGGCGAGCCCGGTGAGCGCGGCGCCGCCGGCCACGAGCGCGATGTCCCGGACACGGGAGGCGGGGAGCAGATCGGCGAGGACCTGTCCGGTGCGGGCGGGGGCGGCGACAGCGGCGGTGCTCATGGGGACTCCGCGGAGGTGAGGGCAGGCTGGGACACGGCGACGCTATCCCAGGCGCCGTCGGCCGATCACCGTCAGTGGTCGACAAAGGGCGGATCATGGGCTTGGTGGGCTCTGTACAAAGAGGAGCGGTTACGCGCGGTACGGCGTGATACCGGTCACTGAGGTCAGGACGCGCAGGTCACGAAGGGACCGTTGGGGTCTCTGTGGGGTTCCCCCAATCCGGTGGCCGTGAAGGGTCCCGTACGCTCTGTGGCGTACCTGTCCGCATAGTGGGCGTCCTCTACGCCTGAGCGGACACGGCCCCCAGACTGACGGGGTTTTTGCCCATCTCACGCATTGGACGAGCCGCGCCCATGCCCAGCACCACAGTCGAGACGCCGCCGCAGCAGGACGGTGCCTCCCTCTCCCACGGCCTCAAGCAGCGCCATCTGTCGATGATCGCCCTCGGCGGTGTCATCGGCGCCGGTCTGTTCGTGGGCTCCGGCGCCGGTATCGCCGCCGCCGGCCCCTCGATCGTCGTCGCCTACGCCCTCTCCGGTCTCCTTGTGATGCTGGTGATGCGGATGCTCGGCGAGATGTCGGCCGCGTATCCGTCCTCCGGCTCCTTCTCGGCGCACGCCGAGCGGGCGATCGGGCCCTGGGCCGGATTCACCGCGGGCTGGTCCTTCTGGGTCCTGCTCTGCACGGCCGTCGGCCTGGAGGGCATCGGCGCCGCGAAGATCGTCACGGGCTGGCTGCCGGGCACGCCGGAGTGGGCGTGGGTGGCGCTGTTCATGGTGG
The DNA here is from genome assembly GCF_032436805.1 of Streptomyces sp. P17. Lineage (NCBI taxonomy): Bacteria > Bacillati > Actinomycetota > Actinomycetes > Kitasatosporales > Streptomycetaceae > Streptomyces > Streptomyces sp. P17. Next base: position 14,662 of record NZ_JAVRBF010000049.1, read on the forward strand.
TGTTCTGCGGGGCGAACCTGGCCGCCGTGAAGAACTTCGGCGAGTTCGAGTTCTGGTTCGCGGCACTGAAGGTCGGCGCGATCTCCCTCTTCCTCGTGCTGGGCGGCCTTGCCATCTTCGGCGTCCTGCCGGGCACGGACTCCCCGGGCACCTCGAACCTGACCGACTTCCTCCCCAACGGCGGTGAGGGCCTGATCATCGGCCTGCTCGCCTCCGTCTTCGCGTACGGCGGTATGGAGACGGTGACCATCGCCGCCGCCGAGTCGGAGAACCCGGTCAAGGGCGTGGCCGGCGCGGTCCGTACCGCGATGTGGCGCATCGCCCTCTTCTACATCGGCTCGATGGCGGTCATCGTGACCCTGGTCCCCTGGGACTCCCAGGCGGTCGTCGAGAAGGGCCCGTACGTCGCCGCCCTCGACGAGCTCGGCATCCCGGGCGCCGGTCAGCTGATGAACGCGGTCGTGCTGGTCGCGCTGCTCTCGGCGATGAACGCCAACATCTACGGCTCCTCGCGCATCGCGTACTCCCTGGTCGAGCGCGGCCAGGGTCCGAAGGCGCTGGGCCGGGTGTCCGCCGGTGTCCCGCGCATCGCCGTCCTCGCCTCCTCGGTGTTCGGCTTCGGGTGCGTGCTGCTCAGCTACTGGCGGCCGGACGATGTGTTCCCGTGGCTGCTGAACATGATCGGCGCGGTGATCCTCGTCGTCTGGATCTTCATCGCCGTCTCCCAACTGCGCCTGCGGGCCCGCCTGGAGCGCGAGGCGCCGGAGAGGCTGACGGTGCGCATGTGGGCGTTCCCGGTGCTGACGTGGGTGGCGCTGTCGGGCATGGTGGCGATCTTCGTGCTGATGGCTCGGGAGCCGGACACGCGGGTGCAGCTGTACTCGACCGGGGCGATGACGCTGGTCCTGGCGGTCGTGGGGTTCGCGTGGCAGCGGGCTCGGGCGGCGAAGGGCTGATCAGGGCTGGAGGGCCGCGGCCTGCCGGTCCGCCGGCCATGGCCGGTCCTGGACGAGGAACGGGTGCTCGGGGCCGAGCACCCGTTCACGGCGCGCGATGACCTCCTCGGCTATGCCCGGCGCCAGCCCCAGGGCCCGGCGAAGCCCCCCCGCGTCGAAACCTGCCGCGCGACGCCCACCGCCAGCCCGGCGGTCCGCCCCGAGGGCGCGGCCCTCAGCAGCGCCAAGGCATGGGGTGCGAGAAGGCTCCGGGCCTCCGGTGACGCCGCTCCCCGTTCGGGCGGCGCCGCCTCCAGCAGCTCGGTCGCCACCTCCGTCACCGCCTGCGGCACCCCCGCCGCGACACTGTCCGGCAGCACGCCGTGGGCCCGTACGCACCGCACCCCGGTCGGCCATGACGACCACTCGGCCGGCGAGTGGTCGAGGTAGTGCCACACCAGGTCCGCCGCCGCCCGCTGCCCGGCCGCCGCTGCCGCCAACTCCCCCGCCGCCGCGCCCCGGTCGCCCGCGACCGCCGGCATTCCGGCGCGCAGGGGCATCCCTTCGGAGGCGTTGACCCACGGGCCGATCCGGCCGTGCGCGCGGACCGCCTCGGTGAACAGCCAGTACGCCAGCGCCGTTTTGCCGCAGCCGCCCATGCCGTGCACGACGTGGGCGTCGCCGCCGGGTCCGACCACGGCGGCGGCCAGCAGCTCGCGCAGTTCCTCGCGGTCGCGGAGGATTCCGGGCGGTCGGCCGACCAGGGGCATCCGTACAGGGTCGGGGGGCCGCTGGGGTGGTGTTCCTGGATGTACTGGTCGCCGGTGGTCTGGAGGATCCGGCCCTGGCCCGAGGCGCGGGCACCGGGTTCGTTCATCGCTCCGTGATCTGCTGGTCGCGGCCGGCCTGGTGGACGCGGCCGCTGCCGGACACCTCCGCGCGCAGGCGGACGTCAACGGAGGGCCTCCGGTCGGGCCGGTCGGGGTACAGCTCGGCGAGGATACGGCGCAGTTCTTCGGCGACCTCGGGCTGAGCCGGCAGCAACCGCCGTACGCGGGCGTCGTGCCCGCCGTGCGGGCGAGATCGGCCAACTCCGGTCCCATGACACCCCCTGATGGAGCCTCCCTCACTCCGGCACTTAATGCTGCTAGCCTGCACTTGCAAGCTGTGTGCAATAAGAGGTCGGAGGGGACTTCACCCATGCCCGTCTACACGCTTCCTGAACTGCCGTACGACTACTCCGCGCTCGCCCCCGTGATCAGCCCCGAGATCATCGAGCTGCACCACGACAAGCACCACGCGGCGTATGTGAAGGGGGCCAACGACACGCTGGAGCAGCTCGCCGAGGCGCGGGACAAGGAGCAGTGGGCGTCGGTCAACGGGCTGGAGAAGAACCTGGCCTTCCATCTGTCCGGGCACATCCTGCACTCGATCTACTGGCACAACATGACCGGCGACGGCGGCGGTGAGCCGCTGGCCGCGGACGGGGTGGGCGAGCTCGCGGACGCCATCACCGAGTCCTTCGGATCCTTCGCCGGCTTCAAGGCCCAGCTGTCCAAGGCGGCCGCCACCACGCAGGGCTCGGGCTGGGGTGTGCTGGCGTACGAGCCGCTCAGCGGGCGGCTGATCGTCGAGCAGGTCTACGACCACCAGGGCAACGTCGGCCAGGGCGCCACCCCGATCCTCGTCTTCGACGCCTGGGAGCACGCCTTCTACCTCCAGTACAAGAACCAGAAGGCGGACTTCGTCGAGGCGATGTGGCGGGTCGTCAACTGGCAGGACGTGGCGCGGCGTTACGAGGCCGCCAAGTCCCGTACGGACGTCCTGCTGCTGGCGCCCTGATCCCCTGAGTCGTCCTGCCTCGTGATCGTCTTCTCACCCTTCACGCGGGCAGGCGGAATGACGGAAGCCCCCGCGAGGACGTGACTCGCGGGGGCTTCCCCATGGGCTCCCCCGGGCTACGGCTTGCGGCCCACGCCTCGGTGCTGGCCGATCGGCCTCGGGTTCTCGTCCTCCGGGCGCCACAGGGGTACGGAGAGACCACTCCCGGGTCCGCCAGCTCCAGTCCCTCGAAGTACGCCTCGATTTGCGCCACGGGACGCAGGAAGTACGGGACCGCGTCTTCTCGGAAGGCCTGTGCCGCGTGGGGGTTTTCCGCCCCGAACTCGGCGAGGGTTCTGCCCTCCATCACGCCGAAGTCACATTCGCGCAGGTCGGGGTCGCGGGGGGCGAGGGCTTGGCAGGCGGGATCGGCTGTGGCTACGGCCCGGGAGAGGGGGGAGGTCCAGATCGCGGCGACGGGGTGGGCGGCGGCCCAGCGGGCGAGTGCGTGCGCGTGGGCGCACTGTTATCCGTCTGGGTTGCGGCGCCCCGTTTGTTCTGCCTCTGTGCGCGGTTCCCCCGCGCCCCTGAGGTACGTCAACGTGCCCTTGTGCCCGGCGTCGCCGAGTACGCGGACTGGGTCGGGCCGGACGAGTCGTCGATCGTCCACCCGGACACGGGCGCCCCCTCCGTACTGCTGGGGGACGCCCATGCCGCCGGGCTCAAGGTCGGTCCGTACACCTTCCGCTCGGAGAACCAGTACCTGTCGGCCGGCTTCCGCCGCGGCACGACACCGACCGACGCGGTGGCGCCGGACTTCCCGGATCTGGCCCGGATCGCCCGGAGTTCAGAGGTTGCTGAAGTCCGGGCCCTTGGTACGGGTGCGCTTGATCTCGTAGAAGCCGGGGACCGAGGCCACGGCGAGGGTGCCGTCCCAGAGGCGGGCGGCCTCCTCGCCCTTCGGGGCGGGGGTGACGACCGGGCCGAAGAAGGCGATCTGCTCGCCGTTGTCACCGGGGACCGCGATCACCGGGGTGCCGACGTCCTGGCCGACCTTGTCGATGCCCTCCTTGTGGGAGGCGCGCAGCTCGGCGTCGAACTCGAAGTCCTTCTGGTCGAAGTAGTCGATGAGGTCGGCGGGCAGACCGACATCGGCGAGGGCGCCCACGACGGCCTCCCGGGTCGGGCCCTGGCCCTCGTTGTGGATACGCGTGCCGAGCGCGGTGTACAGCGGGCCGAGGATCTCGGAGCCGTGCTTCTGCCAGGCCGCGGTCACCACCCGGATCGGCTGCCAGGCCTTGGTCTCCAGCAGCTCGCGGTACTCCTCGGGCAGCTCGTCGGTCTTCGGCTCGTTCAGCACGGCCAGGCTCATGATGTGCCAACGGACCTCGATGTCGCGGACCTTCTCGACTTCCAGTACCCAGCGGGAGGTCATCCAGGCCCAGGGGCACAGCGGATCGAACCAGAAGTCGACGGGGGTCTTCGCGGACTCGGACATGGCTCTCCTAAGGCAGCGGTCTTTGGAAGCGGCAACACCGACCGCCGCCTCCGCCATTCCCGCCCCCCATGGGAGGATCAGCCCTGTCCGCATACTGAACAGGCTGTGAGGAGCGTCACCCGTGCCCGGTGAGAATCTGACCCGCGACGAGGCCCGGGAGCGGGCCGCCCTGCTGTCCGTCGACGGGTACGACGTGTCCCTCGACCTGCGCTCCGCGGTCGGCGACCGGCCGGAGAACGGGCCGTTGGGTGAGCCGCAGGGTGGGCCGCAGGGTGGGCCGCGCACCTTCCGCTCGGTCACCACGATCCGCTTCCGCTGCGCCGAGCCGGGCGCCACGACCTTCGTCGATCTGATCGCGCCGCGTGTCACCGCGGTCTCGCTCAACGGCCGGGACCTCGACCCGAGCGAGGTCTTCGACGGCTCCCGGATCGCTCTGGAGGACCTCGCCGCCGACAACGAACTCGTCGTCGACGCGCAGGGCGCCTACTCCCGCACCGGCGAGGGCCTGCACCGCTTCGTCGACCCCGAGGACGGCGAGGTGTACCTGTACACCCAGTACGAGCCGGCCGACTCCCGCCGTGTCCACGCCTGCTTCGAGCAGCCGGACCTCAAGGCGCCGTTCCGCTTCGAGGTGCGGGCGCCCGAGGGCTGGACCGTGTGGAGCAACGGCGTGGGCAAGCAGGCCGACGGGGTGTGGCGGTTCGCGGAGACCAAGCCCATCTCGACGTACATCACGTGTGTGGTGGCGGGTCCCTACCACTATGTGACGGACTCGTACGAGCGGGTGCTGCCGGACGGTACGACGCTGCGCATCCCCCTCGGCGCCATGTGCCGCAAGGGGCTCGCGCCGCACTTCGACGCCGACGACGTGTTCCTGGTGACCAAGCAGGGCCTGGACTTCTTCCACGACCACTTCGACTACCCGTACCCGTTCGGGAAGTACGACCAGGCCTTCGTGCCCGAGTACAACCTCGGCGCGATGGAGAACCCGGGGCTCGTGACCTTCCGCGAGGAGTACATCTTCCGCGGGAAGGTGACGCAGGCGTCGTACGAGAGCCGCGCCAACGTCATCCTGCACGAGATGGCGCACATGTGGTTCGGCGACCTGGTCACCATGGAGTGGTGGGACGACCTGTGGCTGAAGGAGTCCTTCGCCGACTTCATGGGCTCCTTCGCCACGGTCGGCGCGACCCGCTTCACCGACGGCTGGATCACCTTCGCCAACCGCCGCAAGGCCTGGGCGTACCGCGCCGACCAGCTGCCCTCCACGCACCCCGTCACCGCGGACATCCGCGACTTGCAGGACGCGAAGCTCAACTTCGACGGGATCACGTACGCGAAGGGGGCCAGCGTACTGAAGCAGTTGGTCGCGTACGTCGGTCAGGGCGCGTTCCTGGAGGGCGCCCGCCGCTACTTCAAGCGGCACGCGTACGGCAACACCCGGCTCGGCGATCTGCTGTCGGTGCTCGGTGAGACCAGTGGCCGGGACATGGGCGCGTGGGCGCGGTCCTGGCTCCAGACGGCCGGGGTCAACTCCCTGACTCCGCAGGTGCTGTTGGACGCGGACGGCAGGGTCGCCGAGCTGGCGGTGGTGCAGGAGGCGGCCGAGTCGTATCCCGAGCTGCGGCCGCACCGGATCGGGGTGGGCCTGTACCGGCGCACCGGCGGCGCTCTGGAGCGGTACGCGCGCGTGGAGGTGGACGTCGCCGGGGCGCGTACGGTCGTGTCCGAGCTCGCCGGTTCCGAGGCGCCGGAGCTGGTGCTGGTCAACGACGACGACCTGACGTACTGCAAGACGCGCTTCGACGAGACGTCGCTCGCGACGCTGCGGTCCGCTCTCGGCGACATGACCGACCCGCTGGCCCGCGCGCTGTGCTGGTCGGCGCTGTGGAACATGACGCGGGACGCGCTGCTGCCGGCGCGGGAGTTCATCGGCCTGGTCCTGAGGTTCGCGGGGCGGGAGTCCGACATCGGCGTGCTGCAGATGCTGCACGCCTGGGCGGAGTCGGCCCTGACGCACTACGCGGCGCCCGAGTGGCGGCTGCGAGGTGGCGCGCGGCTGGCGGAGGGCGCCGAGCGCGAGCTGTACGACGCCGAGCCGGGCAGCGAGCACCAGCTGGCGTGGGCGCGGTTCTACGCGCGCGTGGCGGACGACGCGGGCGGCTTCGAGCTGCTGCAGCGGCTACTGGACGGCACGTCGACGATCGAGGGGCTCGACGTCGACCAGGAGCTGCGCTGGGCGTTCCTGGACTGTCTGGCCGAGCACGGCTACGCCGGCGACAAGGAGCTGGCCGCCGAACTCGCCCGCGACGACACCGCGTCCGGCAAGCGCCACCAGGTGCGCTGTCTGGCCGCCCGTCCGCTGGCATCGGTGAAGGCGCAGGCGTGGGCGCAGGTGGTGGAGTCGGACGAGCTGTCCAACGCGCTGGTGGAGGCGACCATCGCGGGCTTCGCGCGGGCCTCGCAGCGGGAACTGACGGCGCCGTACACGCAGAAGTACTTCGCGGCGATCGAGCGGGTGTGGGCGGAGCGGTCGATCCAGATCGGCATGGTGGTGGTGCAGGGCCTGTTCCCGTCCCTCCAGGAGTCGCAGGAGACGCTGGACACCACGGACGCCTGGCTCTCCGCGCACGAGGAAGCCGCTCCGGCGCTGCGCCGGCTGGTGCTGGAGGCGCGGGACGACCTGGCGCGGGCGCTGCGCGGACAGGCGTGCGACGCGGCGGCTGCTTTGGCCTGAGCTTGCCTCGTCCGTGACCGTTACGGAATTCAGGCAACAGCAGCCGTAACCCCTGGTCCCCACCCGAACGGACCAGGGGTTTTCCGTGCCTACTCGGCACCCGAACAACCGTCCTTTAGTGCGGGCTTGTCCGGATTTTCCGACGGGCGTGTAACAGCGGTTAAGGGACGGATCGGACGAGGGAATCCCCGGGTCATGAACCACAACACCCCGCTCTCCCCCCGCCCCCTCCACCAGCTCTCCGACGTCCGGCGCCGCGTGCTGACGGCCGCCCAGCTGCGGGCGCACGGTGTCCCGGCCGCCGCGACGAACGAGCAGTGCCGCGCCGGCGGACCCTGGCAGCAACTCCTCCCCGGCGTCTACCTGCTCCACCCCGGCCCCCCGACCAGCGAGGAGCGGCTGCACGCGGTGCTGCTGTACGCGGCGCGGGAGCGCAACGCCGGGGTGCCGCCCCAGCCGGGCGCGGAGGAGCCGCACCGCCCGGTGTACACGGAGGCGATGATCACGGGCCTGGCGGCCCTGACCCTGCACGGCTTCGCGGCGACGCCGCCGCTCACCGCCCTGGACGCGATCGACGTCCTCGTCCCCCGTCTGCGCCGCCTCCGCTCGACGGGCTGCGCCCGCATCGTCCGTACGGCGTCCCTGCCGGCCGCGGAAGAGGTCACCGGCCTCCCGGTCGCCCCGGTCCCCCGCGCCCTGGCCGACGCGGTGGCCGAACTCTCGGACGCGGGCGCCGTACGCCGGCTGCTGACCGAGGCGGTACGCGGCGGCCACTGCGAACCGGCGGCCTTGGTACGGGAGTTGACCCAGGCCAAGCTGCTGAGCCGCCCGCACGTGGTGGACGCGGTGGACTCCCTGCTCGCCGAGGGCCGCGCCATCGCCGAGGACCGCCTGTACGCCATGGTCCGCGAGTACGGCCTGCCCGATCCGGTCTGGAACATCGACCTCCGCCTGCCCGGCGGCCCGCACCTCGGCGGCCTCGACGCGTACTGGCCGGAGCACGCGGTCGCGGTCGAACTGGACACCCGGGCCCCCCGCCAGGACGAGGACACCCTCTGGTCGGAGTACGCCCGCAAGCGCGAACACCTGGAGCGCCTCGGCATCACGGTCGTGTACATCACGCCGAAGAAGCTCCGGGACTCGCTGGAACAGCAGGCGGCGGTGGTCCGTACGGCGTTGATGGCGTCGGTGGACCGGGACCCTGCGGCGTACGTCGTGGTGCTGCCCCGGCAGTGACGGACCGGGGCGGGATCAGGAGGGGAGGGGAGGGGCCGCCGGTGTGCGCCGGGCGGCCCCTCCTCGTGTGTTCAGGTCACTTGCCGCAGAACTCCGCCTCCAGCACCGCGTCCCCGTCCCCCGACCAGTCCCCGTTGAAGTTGAAGGACAGCGCGCGGCGGCCGTCCGCTGTGGTCACCGCTTCCGAGGTGGAGCCGTGGATGCCGCCGCCGTGGCCCCAGACGGTCGTGCCGCAGCTGAGTTTGCGTTCGATGAGGCCGAGGCCGTAGCCGGCGTTCGGGATGTCCTCGACCTTGATCGTGGTCTTCATCTCCTTGAGTTGCTCGGCGGGCAGGAGACGGCCCTTGAGCAGGGCCGTGTAGAAGCGGTTCAGGTCGGACGAGTCGGAGATCATCTCGCCTGCCGAGTAGGCGAGGGAGGGGTTCAGTCTCGTGACGTCGTACGTCGGGCCCGTCGTCGACTCGGCGAGCTTCGAGTACGCGCGGCTGCTGGGCTGGGGGACGGTCACCCGGGTGCCCGGGACCGAGGTGGCGTGCATGCCCAGCGGGGTGAGGATGCGGGCGCGGATCTCGTCGCCGTACGCGTTCCCCGTGGCCTTCTCGATCACCATGCCCGCGAGGACGTAGTTGGTATTGGAGTAGTTCCAGTCCGTGCCCGGCTCGAAGTCCGGCTTGTGGGTCATGGCGATCGCGACCAGGGCCTCGGGCGTCTTCGTGTCGTAGCGGTGCTCGAAGAAGCCGTCCTTGAGGAAGTACGTCTTCACGAAGGTCTTGTCGTCCGTGTAGTCGGAGATGCCGCTCGTGTGGTTGAGGAGCTGGCGGAGCGTGATCCTGCGGCCGTCGTGGCCATTGCCGTCCACCAGGCCGGGCAGCCACTTGTCGACCTTGTCGTCCAGCGACAGCCGGCCCTCCGCCTCCAGCTGGAGCAGCACCGTGGCCACGAAGGTCTTGGTGATGCTGCCGACGCGGTAACGGTCGTCCGCCGACCGGGACTTGCCGGTCCGCAGGTCGCCGACGCCCTCCGTCGCCGACCAGGTGCGGCCCTTCTCGCGCGCGGTGGCGGTCACACCGGGAACGCCGTCCTCGACCGCCGCCCTCATGGCCTCGCGGGTGGCGGAGTGGCCGCCGTCCCCCGGGGCGGCGACCGCGGGTGCCGCCAGGGCGGCGGAGAGCGCCACCGCCGTCGCCGCCACCGTCATCGTCCGTACTCGTGTGGTCATGTCTTCCCCCTTCGTCGGGCCGGTCGGGAAGGCAGACCTGTGGTGTTACGGGATGGTTGAGCCACTGTGGGCCGGTTGAGTGGGTTTCAGCCCTTCTTCAGCACCAGCTCGGTGTTCCGGTCCGCCCGGCCTCCCGCCAGGTCCGTCCGCGCGCCGGGGGCGTTGAAGGACAGTTCGCGGTAGAGGGCGGCGAGGCCGGTCTGGGAGAGGTCGGTGAAGTCCGTGCGGTACGGGGCCGCGGCCTCCACGCAGGTGGTGAAGAGGGAGAGCGTGCCGTCCTTGTTGTCCACCAGCTCGATGACCCGGGCGAGTTGGGGGAAGTCGACGTGCGAGGCGGTGGAGATCTCCCAGAAGGAGCGGCCGTCGGGCGCCGAGTGCGGGGTGATCGCGTTGCGGTGGATGTGGCCGTTCACCCAGGCCAGGACGTTGCTGTGGCTGCCGAGGAGGGCGAGGACCTCCTGGCCGTTGTGGCGCCGCTCGTTCGGGCGGGCCGGGTCACGGCGGGTGTTGTCCATCGTCTTGCTGGTGTGGTGGCTGAAGACGATGGCGTAGGAGTCCTTGTTGTCCCGCAGCGTCCTGTCCAGCCAGCGCAACTGGGCGCTGCCGATGGAGCCTTCGTAGTGGCCGCCCGCGTCGGTGGTGTCCATGCTGATGCCGATGACGTCGTCGGCGACGCGGAAGCTGTAGTACTGGGTGCCCGCGTCGAGGTTCGCCGAGGAGTAGCCGTGGCCGACCGGGCCCACGCCCTGGAACGCCGGGTCGAGGTGGGCCTTGATGTACTCGGTCGGCGTGTACGGGGCGCGCCGCTCGTCCGGGGTGACCGAGCGCATGTCGCGGGTGTGGGCCTTGAGCAGCTCGCGGAGCTGGGCGCCCTGGGGGTCCTTGGCCTGCTTCAGGGCTTCCTGGAGCTTCTTGGCCTCGGCCGCGGACAGGCTCATCAGCTTCTTGCCGCCGACGGCGTAGTCGGTGAGGTAGGTGTCGCCGTGCGAGGCGTAGCAGCCGAGGGGCAGGGCGTCGTGGTTGCCGACGGTGGAGTACCAGGGGATGGTCAGGCCGGGGCTCTGCAGCTCCCGCATGACCGCCGCGAGGAAGCCCTCCAGGTACGGGAAGCCGAGCTGCTTGTCGGCGTCGCGGATGTCCGAGTCGGGCTGCCAGTACTGCTTGAGGCCGCTGTTGAGGACGCCCTCGTAGTGCCGCGGGTCACCGGAGTTGGGGGTGATGCGGCCGCCGCTCATGACGGTGAGGAACCACTCCAGCTCGGAGCGGGCGTTGTTGTCGGTGTTGTCGCCGGTGGTCATGGCGAACTGGAGCGGGGCGCCGGTGACGGGGGCGCCCCGCAGCGCGTTGACCCGCTCGACCAGGGACACGGCGCCGTGCACGGTCAGCGCCTCGTGCGGCCGCCAGGCGTGCGCATCGGTGGAGCGCAGGTACTCCAGACGCATCGGGTGCTGGGCGTCGATGATGTGCAGGTCGGTGAGCTGCACGAACGCGGCGAGCGCCGTACGGCGGTCCGTGCGCCCCGACTTGGCCGCGGCCAGCTCACCGCGCACCACTCGGGCCCAGCCGGGTCCGCGGCCCAGTCGGCGATACCCGGAGGTGCCCCGCGGTGCGGCGACGCCCGCGAGCGTGGTGCCCCGGGTGTAGGGGGCGAGCGGCAGGAAGGGCGCCCGGCGCGAGGAGGCGACCGGTGCCTCCGCGTCCGCGGCGGCGGCCGGGGTGCCGGTGGTGGCGGCCTGGCTGTCGGTGGGCCGCAGGGCGTAGCCGACACCGGCGGAGAGGGACACCGCCCCGGCGGCGGCGAGGACGGTACGGCGGTGGACGCCCAGCGCGGAGCTGGCGACAGAGCGTATGCGCGACATGGCGCGGTCTCCCCGAGTGCGTAACGCGTCGGCAGTGGTCGCGGGGCGTCGCTGTCGCGAACAACCCGCTCGCTCTGGATCGTTGGCACCGGGAATGACCTGCGCGTGAACGAGGCTGCAACGCGCAGCGCCGATCACCGTACGTCGATCTTGGCCTACCCTGCGCGTCCTCGACCGCTCCTCGGGCGGCCGGAGGGCGGCTACTCCCTGTTCATCTTCGCGGGTATCCGGGGGTGTTCGGGGGGTGTTCAGGGCCGCTCCGGGTTCGCGGGCGAGTACTCCGGCGCGGACCAGCGCAGGGGGACGGCGGCCGGAATCTCCATCACCTCAAAAAGGGTGAAACGGACACGGCGTTCGGGGGTGAACTCCGTACGGGCCTCGCCGGTGAGATGGAGTGCCGTGCCCGTCGTCCGGTCCAGGAAGAGCAGTCCCGCCCGGGGGTCGGCGGCGCTTGACGCCCTCCCCGACGGAGCGGCCCACATGGTCGGCGAGCTCGCGCACCCCGAGCCGGTCCTGCACGGCGAGCGAGCCCGCGTGGTAGACGCCCATGCCCAGAAGAACCCGCAGGTCGGAGGCGACTCATGGGGCACCGGCGCGTCCTCGGCGCCGCTCGGCACCGCGATCTCCAGGCGGATGCCGTCGGGGTCGTGGAAGAAGACGCCGCCGGACGCGGCGCCCTCGGCATGGGCGACGACACCGTCGTGGGCGTCACCACCGCGCCGGACCGCGTCCGCGCCTGCGCCCACGACGCCTGCGTCCTGCGCTTCTTCGACACCTCACGCAACGGCACCCGCCACTGGTGCTCGATGGCGGCGTGCGGCAACCGCGCGAAGGCATCGCGGCATTACGCCCGAACCAAGACGGATTGACGGAATCCCTCCGACTCACGCCGTTCGCCCCGCAAAGGGATAGCGGGTTTTCCCCATCTCTCGATTTCGTTTGGGTCAACTCTCCCCAAACATCCGTCCCTTAGGTAAGGCTGAGCGATCGCTCCACGCTCGTTCCTTTACCTACAAGGGATGCTGATGACCCACACCCCCCAGCGCGAACCCATATCGGGCGCCAGACGCGCGGCCCGGATAGCCGTGGCCGCGGGGCTCGTGGCCGCGCTCTCCGCTGCCGGGCCGATACCCATGGCCCTGGCCGAGGACGCCCCGGCCGCGGCCGACCCGGCCGTCAAGTCCGCGCACGACAAGCTCGGTTCGGACGACGCCGATCTGCTCGCCGACGCCAAGGCTGCCGGTGACAAGAACGTCACGATGATGATCGCCACCGCCCCCGGCCAGACCGAGCGGGTCGCCGAGGACCTGGACGCGGTCAAGGGCGGCTCCGTGGGCCGTACCTACGACAAGCTCGGCTACGTCCGCGCCACCGTCCCGACGGCCAAGGCGGACGCGGCCATCGCCGCCGCGGCGAAGCTGCCCTCCGTGCAGGGCATCGACCTGCGCGAGGAGATCCCGCTCGACGACCCGGCCGTCGACACCAAGAAGTCGGCGTCGACCGCGGCCGCCTATCCCGCCCCCGGCAAGAACACCCCGGCCGAGAACCCGTACAACCCCTCCTTCGAGACCGGTGCCGTCGACTTCGTCGACGACAACCCGAAGGCGGACGGCCGCGGGATCACCATCGGTGTCCTGGACTCGGGTGTGGACCTGTCCCACCCGGCGCTCCAGAAGACCACCACCGGTGAGCGCAAGATCGTCGACTGGGTCACCGCGACCGACCCGATCCTCGACGGCGACGCCACCTGGCGCCCGATGGTCACCAATGTCTCCGGTCCCAGCTTCACCTTCTCCGGCCGCACCTGGACGGCACCCGCCGGGTCGTACCAGGTCAACCTGTTCCGCGAGTCGGTGACCGCGGGCGGCGACGCCAAGGGCGACGCGAACCGGGACGGCGACACCACCGACGTCTGGGGCGTGCTGTACGACGCCGCGGCCGGCACGGTCCGGGTCGACCTGAACAACAACGCCGACTTCGGTGACGACACCCCGATGAAGCCGTACAAGGACGGCTTCCAGATCGGCTGGTTCGGCACCGACAACCCGGACACCGACGTCGCCGAGCGCCAGCCGTTCGTCGTGGAGATCCGCAAGGACGTCCCGATGGACCCCTACGGCGGTGACTGGGTCGGCCAGAAGCGCGACTTCGTCAACATCGGCGTCATCGAGTCCCAGCACGGCACGCACGTCGCCGGCATCACCGCCGCCAACGGCCTGTTCGGCGGCGAGATGAACGGCGCGGCGCCCGGCGCGAAGATCGTCTCCTCGCGCGCCTGCACCTGGACCGGCGGCTGCACCAACGTCGCGCTGACCGAGGGCATGATCGACCTCGTCGTCAACCGCGGCGTCGACATCGTCAACATGTCCATCGGCGGTCTGCCCGCGCTGAACGACGGCAACAACGCGCGCGCCGAGCTCTACACCCGCCTGATCGACACCTACGGCGTCCAGCTGGTGATCTCCGCGGGCAACTCGGGCCCCGGCGCCAACACCATCGGCGACCCGGCCCTGGCCGACAAGGTCATCTCGGTCGGCGCGTCCGTCTCCAAGGAGACCTGGGCCTCCAACTACGGCTCCGCCGTGCGGAAGTCGTACGCGATGATGCCGTTCTCCTCCCGCGGCCCGCGCGAGGACGGCGGCTTCACCCCGACGCTCGTGGCGCCGGGTGCCTCCGTCAACACCATCCAGACCTGGCTGCCGGGCGCACCGGTCGCCGAGGCGGGCTACTCGCTGCCGGCCGGCTACGGCATGCTCCAGGGCACCTCGATGGCCTCCCCGCAGGCCGCGGGCGCCTCGGCGCTGCTGCTGAGCGCCGCCAAGCAGAAGGGCATCGCGCTCACCCCGGCGAAGCTGCGCACCGCGCTCACCTCGACCGCCGACCACATCAGCGGGGTCCAGGCGTACGAGGAAGGCGCGGGCCTGATCAACATCGAGGACGCCTGGGACGCCATCAAGGACGGCGCCACCGCGCGCACCTACTCGGTGAAGGCGCCGGTCGACACCGCGATCGACCAGTTCCTGAAGACGCCCGGCTTCGGCACCGGTCTGTACGACCGTGAGGGCGGTCTGAAGGCCGGCCAGAAGAAGACGTACGAGATCACCCTGACCCGTACGTCCGGCGCCGACCGCCCGATCCGGCACGAGCTGAACTTCGAGAACAACGCCGGTGACACCTTCCGGATCGTCGGCTCCGACGAGGTCAGCCTGCCGCTGAACCAGCCGGTCACCGTCAAGGTGCAGGCCGCGCCGAAGTCCGCCGGGCTCAAGAGCGCGATCCTGGAGGTCGACGACCCGCGCACCGAGGGCATCGACAAGCAGGTCATGTCGACGGTCGTGGTCTCCGCGCCGCTCCAGTACACCTACTCCGCGTCCGGCACGGTGCAGCGCAACAGCGTCAAGTCGTACTACGTGACCGTACCCGAGGGCGCGAAGTCGCTGGAGGTCGCGATCGGCGGCCTGAAGGACAAGAGCCAGACCCGCTTCATCGCCATCCACCCCTACGGCGTCCCGGCGGACACCACCTCGACGCCGAACTGCTACAACAACTACCTCGACGGCAACGGCTGCAAGCCGGACGTGCGCTCGTACGCCGACCCGCAGCCCGGCGTCTGGGAGATCGAGGTCGAGTCGCGCCGTACGTCGCCGCTGCTCGACAACCCCTACAAGCTGGACGTCACCGTCCTCGGCGCGGTCTTCGACCCGGAGACCGTGACCGTGCCGGAGGCCAAGGTGGGCACCCCGGTCGAGGCGTCCTGGAAGGTGACGAACAAGCTCGCCGCCCTCGACGGCAAGCTCGCGGGCGGTCCGCTCGGCTCGTCCAAGACGGCCCGGCCGACCATCGCCGACAACGAGACGCAGACCACCACGGTCGAGGTGCCCGAGGGCGCCGCGTCCCTGGACGTCGCCATCGGCAATGTCTCCGACACGGCCGCCGACCTGGACCTGACGGTCTACGACAAGGACGGCAACCAGGTCGCGCAGGCCGCGGACGGCGACTCGGAGGAGGCGGTCTCCATCGCCAAGCCCGCCGCCGGCACGTACACCATCGAGGTCGTGGGGTACGCGGTGCCGTCCGGCTCCACCGCCTACGACTACCTGGACGTGTTCTTCTCCGCCGCGCTCGGCTCGGTCAGCGTCGACGGGTCGGCGCCGGTGAAGCTGGGCACGGGCGACTCCGCCACGGTCTCCGCGAGCGTCACCGTCGCGGCCGCCGCGCCGGAGGGCCGTGAGTTCTTCGGCCAGGTCGAACTGCTCAACGCGCGCGGCACCGTCGCGGGCGCCGGCAGCGTGAAGATCGAGAAGGTCACGCCGTAGCTCTACGGCTGTACCAGGGCGGGCGTCCGTAAGGGCGCCCGCCCTCTCTCATCCGCAGTTCAGGGAGCGGGAGTCGGGCAGCGAGCGGTTGATCCGGTCCCGTTCCCGGGCGACCTCCGTCTCGCCGATGACCCACATGTCCGGCGGGGCGCCCTTCTCCGGGACGCCGAACAGGACGTGGTCCCCCGCACGCAGACCGGGAGCGGTGTTCCTGTCGATCACATAGCTGAGGTCGTCGCCCTTCTTGGGGCCGGGCTTCTCGGGCTTGTAGACCTGGCTCAGGTCCACGCTCACACGGACCAGCTCCGGGTCGGTCGCGGTGACCGGTTCGGCGGAGCTGACCTCGCCCTCGGCGACCAGGTACGCGCAGGCGAGGTAGGTGGGGCTGCCGAAGAGGACGTCGGCCGCGGCGTCGGACGGCGCCTTCTCGGCGGAGCCCGATGCCGAGTCGGCGCTGCCGGCGCCCATGTCGGACTGCGCCACCAGCCAGCCGAAGCCCACCATCACGGTCGCCGCGGCGGCCGCCGCGAGGGAGCCGACGGCGAGCCGAAAGGCGCGGCGCCTCACCGGCCGTACGGGAACGGGGGCCGGGGCGGGCTTGGGCGGTTCCCCTCCCAGCGCGCGGCCGATGATGTCCAACTGCTCGCGCAGAGCGGCGATATCGGCGCTCGCGGAGCGGTGTTCGGCGAGGTAGGCGGCGTCCGCCTCGTCGGGCAGGGGTTCGTCGGTGAGCGCGGCCATCAGCGCGTCGACGCCGTCGTGTTCGGCGGTCACGTCACACCACCTCGTCCTCGTGCAGGCGGGCGCGCAGGGCGCGTACCGCCGTGTGCAGCCTGCTCTTGACCGTGCCCTCGGGGATGGCGAGTTGCTCGGCGATGTCCCGTACCGGCAGATCGGCGTAGAAGCGCAGGACGACCACCTGGCGCTGGGCGTCGGGCAGTTCGTCCAGGCCCTGGGCGACGGCGAGGGAGAGCAGGCTGGTGTCCTCGCCGGAGGGGTGCTCGCTCTGGCGCAGGGCGGCGAGCCGCTCTCCGAGCCGTTCCTGCCGCTTCTTGGCCCGGTGCCAGTCCATGGCGAGGTTGGAGGCGACCACCGCCGCCCACGCCGAGACGTCCCGCGGCGCCTCCCGACCGCTCGCGGCCCGCTCCAGCAACCGCAGACGGACCTGCTGCACCCCGTCCGGCAGGTCCGCCTGCGGTACCCCGCCGAGTGCCAGCACCGCCCGCACCCTGCGTTCCTGGGCCGCGTCCAGTGGGTCGTCCGGTGCGTCGAGCACCGCGTCCCGCTGGCCGCGACGGGTCATTCTGCGCAGCACAGCCACCCCTCCCCTCGCCGCGTTTCCCCTATGACGCCGGTCGGGGCGGAAACGTTCGGCCCGACTTCCGGAATCTTCAGTTCGATCTTTCCTTCACACCGTCTTCACTGTCAGCATGAGCCCCATGACGCACATCACCAAAGGCGCCAACACCCCTGTCCCCGCAGTCCGCTGAGGGTCGCGGTCGTCCGCCGCAAGGCGCCGGGGACGCCCGCCGTGGAAGTCTCGGCGCTGCTGCTGGACGCTGCGGGCAAGGTACGCGGCGACGCCGACCTCGTCTTCCACAGCCGGCCCGTGCATCCCTCGGGGGCGGTGCGGCACGTGGGCACGGGTGACAGCGGCGAACAGCTCGCGGAGTGGCTTGAGCTGGATCTGCCCCGGGTGGAGGCGGCGGTGCAGCGGGGGCTGATCGCCGTGGTCCTGCGACGACGGCACCTTCGGGGCGGTGCCGGGGCTCGCGGCGCAGACGGTGGCGCCGGACGGTTCGATCGTGGCGCACTACGAGGTGACGGACGCGGCGAGCGAGACGGCCTTCGTGCTCGGGGAGTTCTACCGGCGCAACGGTGAGTGGAAGTTCCGGGCGGTGGGGCAGGGCTACGACCCGGGGCTCGCGGGGCTGGCCACGGACTTCGGGAACCCCGGGCCCGGGCGCCCGTCGCTGGTCGAGTACGACTTCCCGGGCGCCGCGGCCGACTACTCGCTGGAGGTGAAGGTCCTCGACGAGTACGGCGACGAGGACGAGTGGCTCGTCGGGACCCGGCACGGCACCCGGGGCGTGGCCATGATGTTCACGTCCGGCTCGGCCGAGCGGACCGTACGGGTCAAGCACTCCGGCGACTGGACCCTCCGGCTGCTGCCCGAGGAGGACGCGCCGCTGATCACCGGCCCGGCCGAGGGCAAGGGCACCACGGTCCTGCGGTGGCCGGGGCCGCCCACGCTGATGAGGGTGAAGCGGACCTCGCTCGGGAAGGAGGGGAAGCTCGCCGCGTACGCCGTGAACCACCCGTTCGGCAAGTCGGTGATCATCGCCGACACCAATGAGCGCCGCCGTCCCGTCCTCGGTCCCGTCTTCGTCGATCCGGGCGGGTCCTGCTTCGTGATCGTCAGCGCTGTGGAGGGCACGAAGTGGCTCTTGAGCCGGAGCCGCTCAGCGCGGCGCCCGTGCTCGGCGCCCGGACCCAGGACGGCTGGTACGGAGTCGTACGTCACATCGGCGCCGAGTCCGAGAGGGTGGTCGCCGGCACGAGCGGCATCCTCCACGTGTACGAACTGGACGAAAACCTGTTTCCGAAGCGGAAAATCACCGGTTCTTCCGGCCCGTACCGCATAGCGAGCTCAATCCTGCACGTCAGGGCGCTCGGGGAATGGGTGATCGAGCTGCGCGGCTGACAAGTATGGCGTCCCATTCCTCGGGCAAACGATTGGACATACCGGCCAGGGGGCGACGCATCATGGAAACGTCCAGGCCACGCAACCGCCATCGAGAAGGAGTCACCGTGAGGGTCGGAATCGTCGGAGCCACCGGTCAGGTCGGCACGGTCATGCGCAGGATCCTCACGGAGCGGGCTGCAAATTCTCCCCTTGGCCCGGTCACTGAGCTGCGCCTGTTCGCCTCGGCCCGTTCGGCGGGGACGGTCCTGGACGGTGTCACGGTGGAGGACGCGGCGACGGCCGACTACACGGGCCTGGACATCGTGCTGTTCTCGGCGGGCGGCTCGACCTCGAAGGCGCTGGCGGAAAAGGTCGCCTCGCAGGGCGCCGTCGTGATCGACAACTCCTCGGCCTGGCGCAAGGACCCCCAGGTCCCCCTCGTCGTCTCCGAGGTGAACCCGCACGCCATCGCGGACCGGCCCAAGGGCATCATCGCCAACCCGAACTGCACGACGATGGCCGCGATGCCGGTGCTCAGGCCGCTGCACGAGGAGGCGGGCCTGGAGGCGCTGGTCGTCGCCACCTACCAGGCGGTGTCCGGCTCGGGTCTCGCGGGCGTGGCCGAGCTGCACGGCCAGGCCCAGAAGGTCGTCGCCGACGCGGACAAGCTGACCCACGACGGCGAGGCGGTCGACTTCCCCGAGCCGCAGGTCTACAAGCGCCCGATCGCCTTCAACGTGCTGCCGCTGGCCGGCTCGATCGTCGAGGACGGTCTGAACGAGACCGACGAGGAGCAGAAGCTCCGCAACGAGTCCCGCAAGATCCTGGAGATCCCCGAGCTGAAGGTCTCCGGCACCTGCGTCCGCGTCCCGGTCTTCTCCGGCCACTCCCTCCAGGTCAACGCCCGCTTCGCGCGTCCGCTGTCGGCGGAGCGCGCGACCGAGCTGCTGGCCGGCGCCCCCGGCGTGGTCCTCTCCGACATCCCGACCCCCCTCCAGGCGGCCGGCAAGGACGCCTCGTACGTCGGCCGCATCCGCACCGACGAGACGGTGGAACACGGCCTGGCCCTGTTCATCTCCAACGACAACCTCCGCAAGGGCGCCGCGCTGAACGCGGTCCAGATCGCGGAACTGGTGGCGGCCGAGCTGAAGGGCTGACGCCGGGCACAGCCAAGAGGGCGGCCACCACAGCCGGGTGGCCGCCCTTCCGCACGCCGAGGGTTTTCGCCCCCGCCGCTCCTACCCGTCCCATCCCCCAGGGGCTGCCGCCCCTTGTCGGCCCCGCCCCCTGGACCCCCGCTCCTCAGACGCCGGAGGGGCTGGATTTGCGGCACCGCCCAGCTCACCAGCGGTAGACGGACATCGCCTTCTCCGTACGTCCCATGGAAGGATGACCGAACCCACACATAACGAGGAGATGACCGCGTGCCTGGCACAAACCTGACTCGCGAAGAGGCGCAGCAGCGGGCGTCGCTGCTCACCGTTGACTCGTACGAGATCGATCTCGACCTCTCCGGCGCGCAGGAGGGCGGCACCTACCGGTCCGCGACCACGGTGCGCTTCGACGTCACCGAGAGCGGCGCGGAGTCCTTCATCGACCTGGTGGCCCCCGCCGTGCACGAGGTCACGCTCAACGGCGACGCGCTCGACCCGGACGAGGTCTTCAAGGACTCCCGGATCGCGCTGCGCGGGCTGCTGGAGGGCCGTAACGTCCTTCGGGTCGTCGCGGACTGCGCGTACACCAACACCGGCGAGGGCCTGCACCGGTTCGTCGACCCCGTCGACAACCAGGCCTACCTGTACACCCAGTTCGAGGTGCCGGACGCCCGCCGGGTCTTCGCCTCCTTCGAGCAGCCTGATCTGAAGGCCACCTTCCAGTTCACCGTGAAGGCGCCGACCGGCTGGACCGTCGTCTCCAACTCGCCCACGCCCGAGCCCAAGGACGACGTCTGGGTCTTCGAGCCGACCCCGCGGATCTCCAGTTACATCACCGCGCTGATCGTCGGCCCGTACCACTCCGTGCACAGCGTCTACGAGAAGGACGGGCAGTCCGTGCCGCTCGGCATCTACTGCCGGCCCTCGCTCGCCGAGTACCTCGACTCGGACGCGATCTTCGAGGTCACCCGGCAGGGCTTCGACTGGTTCCAGGAGAAGTTCGACTACGCCTACCCGTTCAAGAAGTACGACCAGCTCTTCGTGCCGGAGTTCAACGCGGGCGCGATGGAGAACGCGGGCGCGGTGACCATCCGCGACCAGTACGTCTTCCGCTCCAAGGTGACCGACGCGGCGTACGAGATGCGCGCCGAGACGATCCTGCACGAGCTGGCCCACATGTGGTTCGGCGACCTGGTCACCATGGAGTGGTGGAACGACCTGTGGCTGAACGAGTCGTTCGCCACCTACACCTCCATCGCCTGCCAGGCCTACGCGCCCGGCTCGCGCTGGCCGCACGCCTGGACCACCTTCGCCAACTCCATGAAGACGTGGGCGTACCGCCAGGACCAGCTGCCCTCCACGCACCCGATCATGGCCGAGATCCGCGACCTGGACGACGTCCTGGTCAACTTCGACGGCATCACCTACGCCAAGGGCGCCTCCGTCCTGAAGCAGCTGGTCGCCTACGTCGGCATGGACGAGTTCTTCCGGGGCGTGCGGGCGTACTTCAAGGCGCACGCGTACGGCAACACGCGTCTGAGCGACCTGCTGGGCGCGCTGGAGGAGACCTCGGGGCGTGATCTGAAGGCCTGGTCGAAGTCGTGGCTGGAGACGGCCGGCATCAACGTTCTGCGCCCGGAGATCGAGACGGACGCGGAGGGTCTCATCACCTCCTTCGCCATCCGCCAGGAGGCCCCGGCGCTCCCCGCCGGCGCCAAGGGCGAGCCGACGCTGCGCCCCCACCGGATCGCGGTCGGCCTGTACGAGCGCGACGAGGACAGCGGCAAGCTGGTGCGCGCCGAGCGCGTCGAGCTGGACGTGGACGGCGAACTGACGGCCGTACCGCAGCTGGTGGGCACGCGCCGTCCGGCGGTCGTGCTGCTCAACGACGACGACCTGTCGTACGCGAAGGTCCGCCTGGACGAGCAGTCGCTGGCTTTCGTGACGGAGCACCTCGGCGACTTCGAGTCGTCCCTCCCCCGCGCCCTGTGCTGGGCGTCGGCGTGGGACATGACGCGGGATGCCGAACTGGCCACCCGCGACTACCTCTCCCTCGTCCTGTCCGGCATCGGCAAGGAGTCGGACATCGGCGTCGTGCAGTCGCTGCACCGCCAGGTGAAGCTGGCGATCGAGCTGTACGCCGACCCGGCCGGCCGGGAGGCCCTGCTGACCCGCTGGACCGACGCCACGCTGGCGCACCTGCGGTCGGCCGAGGCGGGCGGCGACCATCAGCTCGCGTGGGCGCGCGCCTTCGCGGCGACGGCCCGTACGCCGGAGCAGCTGGACCTGCTGGAAGGCCTGCTGGACGGCACGCAGTCCATCGAGGGCCTGGCCGTCGACACGGAGCTGCGCTGGGCGTTCGTGCAGCGCCTCGCCGCGGTGGGCCGCTTCGACGAGACGGAGATCGCGGGCGAGTACGAGCGGGACAGAACGGCCGCGGGTGAGCGCCACGCGGCCACGGCCCGCGCGGCCCGTCCGACTCCGGAGGCGAAGGCGGAGGCCTGGTCCTCGGTGATCGACTCGGACAAGCTCCCGAACGCGGTCCAGGAGGCGGTGATCTCCGGCTTCGTCCAGACGGATCAGCGCGAGCTGCTGACGCCGTACACGGACAAGTACTTCGAGAGCCTGAAGGGCATCTGGGACACCCGCTCCCACGAGATCGCCCAGCAGATCGCCGTCGGCCTGTACCCGACGATCCAGGTCTCGCAGGAGACGCTGGCGAAGACCGACGCCTGGCTGTCCTCGACCGACCCGACCGCGGCCCTGCGCCGCCTGGTGTCGGAGTCGAGGGCGGGCGTGGAACGCGCGCTGAAGGCCCAGGCGGCTGACGCGACGGCGGCCGAGTAGCCGACGGCACGGATACGCAGAGGGGCGCCTGGTGTGACACCGGGCGCCCCTTCGCAGCTTCGGGCAGCCACTGCTGCCGCACAGCTCGCATAGCTGCGGGCAGGTGGCGACCAGACAGAGGTGGCTCAGATCTCCCAGCTTCGTTCCCCCTGCGTTGAGCACCGGGGTTTCGCTGCGGGGCAAGGCTCACACGGGGCGCTGCCGGCTCTCGATGTACTGGCGTACCAAGGTCAGGGGTGCTCCACCCACAGCTTCCGGCGAAGTACGAGCCGGACCAGAAGCGCCCACCCCACAAGAAGATGAGCGCGGGGCGGCTGGTGGCCATGGGACGCACCCTTCGAGTAGGTCGATGAAGGTAGCTTACCTCTAAGCAACTTCTGGTCAAGCTACTCGCCATCGACCTACTTTCCGTCGAGCTACTTTCCGTCGAGCTACTTTCCGTCGAGCTACTTTCTTGCGGCCGACCCTCCCGGGCCGGATACTCGGCGCATGAACGCACGCCCGGAGCAGCGCAAGGACGCCGTCGACGCGATCATCGACCAGTGGGCGGCCGTGCGGCCCGACCTCGACACCGCCGCGATGGAGGTCTTCGGGCGGATCTCCCGCCTCGCGCGCACCATGGGCGACCGCATGGAGAAGGCGTACGCCCGCTTCGGGATCTCGCGGGGCGAGTTCGACGTCCTGGCGACCCTGCGGCGCTCCGGTGAGCCGTACACCCTCTCCCCGCGCCAGCTCTCGGCGACGCTGATGCTGACCACCGGGGGGATGACCGGCCGCCTCGACAAGCTGGAACGAGCGGGACTGCTACGGCGCTCCCCCGACCCGCACGACCGGCGCGGGCTCCAGGTGACCCTGACCGAGCCCGGGTTGAGCCTGGTCGACCAGGCGGTCGGCGCGGGGCTCGCCCTCCAGACGGAGGCCCTCGCCACCCTCGACGCCGAACAGGCCGGCCAACTGGCCAGCCTGTTGCGGGAGTTGCTGGAAGGAACGAGGGAGAACCCCCACTAGGGGGTGTTTTGAAAGTCCCGCACAGCACCCACGGCGCCCGGCACGCACCCTCGCCGCACCGGCCAAAGACCCAAGTACGTCCAGTACGAGGGCCTTCGTCCGGCACGCCGAGGGCACGCACCGAACACCGCGGGCACCGCACAGGACTTTCAAAACACCCCCTAGCGGAGTCTCAGCGCGCCAGGGTGATCCGTTCCCCCAGGTGCGCCTCCACCGCCGCCTCGATCGCCGCCGGGTCCGCGGTGTCCGCCGCCCAGGCCACGTATCCGTCGGGCCGCACCAGCACCGTCGTATGGCTGCCCCGGCCGCGGCCCGTGCGGCGCTCCACCGTGAGGCGGTCCTCCAGGCCCGTCTTGTCCGCGCACTCCCGCGAGGTGATCAGGACGAACCGGCCGCCGCGCAGGGCCTCGTAGAGACGGCCGCTCTCCAGGTCCACGTCGGCCACACGGGAGCCGGTGAGCCGGTGGGCGCCGTTCGGTGCGGCGTACCTGACGCCGATGCCGGTGATCTGGAGGGCCAGCTTGCGGCGGACCGGGGCGATGGTGTTGATGCCGGTCGTGAGTGCCGACCGCATGGCCAGCGTCCAGGGGTACTTGACCATGGCGAGACGGACGATGGCGCCGCTGCTGCGCTTGGCCGCCGTGCCGACCGGGTGGCGCTCGGCCTGGTAGGTGTCGAGCAGGCTGTCGTCCGTGTACCCCTGGAGGACGGCCGTGAGCTTCCAGCTCAGGTTCGCCGCGTCCTGCATGCCGATGTTCATGCCCTGGCCGCCGGCCGGGGTGTGCACATGCGCGGCGTCGCCGGCCAGGAAGACCCGGCCCACGCGGTAGGAGGGCGCCTGCCGTTCGTCGCTGTGGAAGCGGGACAGCCACCGGGCGTCGTGCATCCCGAAGTCATGGCCGGCCGCGAGCCGGGTGGCCTCCTTGACCTCCGCCAGATCGAGCGGCTCGCTCTCGGCGATGTCATGGCCGCGCTGCCAGGCGACCACCCGGTAGTAGCCGTCACCGAAGGCCGCGAGGAAGGCGAAGGCGTCACCGACGGCGTGCACGGAGAGCAGATCCTCGGGCGGCTCGGCCAGCCGGACGTCGGCGAGCAGCACGGAGCGGATCACCGAGCGGCCGGGGAAGGGCAGACCGACCGCGCCGCGCACGGTGCTGCGCATCCCGTCGGCACCCACGACGTACGCCGCCCGCAGCGCCTCGGCCGCCCCGCCGGGACCGCGCACCTCGACGGTGACGCCGTCGGCGTCCTGGCTCACCCCGGTCACCTCGGTCTCGTACCGGAACCGGACCCCGGCCGCGGCCGCGCGCCGCTCCAGGATCCGCTCCATCTCGTACTGCGGGAGGACGACGAGGTGGTTGTAGCGGGAGGGGAGGGTGCCGAGCTCGATGGTGAGCCGGGTGAAGAGGTTGAAGCGGTCGAGGCGGGTGCCGAGCTCCTCCACCTCGTCGGCGAGACCGCGGGCGTCGAGCAGTTCGAGGGTGCGGGCGTGCACGACGAAGGCCCGCGAGAGGTTGCTGATCTTGCGGGTGCGCTTCTCGACGAGGGTCACGGGGACACCGGCGGCGGCGAGATCGCCGGCCATCAGGAGACCGGTGGGGCCGCAGCCGACGACGATCACGGAACGGGTGGTGTGGTCGGCGCCCGGGCGGGGGGTGGGGTTCGGGTCGGTGTGGATACCGATGCCGGTGCCGGTGCCCTTCATGGTGGCCTCCTGTTGCCAACGCCTCCGGTTTGCCAACGCTTGTTGGCCAACGCTCGTTGACGACGATACGACCCCTTTCGTTGGTAGTCAACACTTGTTGGCCTACGCGTGTTGGCCTACGCTTGTTGGCATGACTGGAAATGAACGTACCGAGACCGATTCCGGGGGTGGCGGCCGGCGGCGCTCCGAGACCACCCGCACCGCGATCCTCGCCGCGGCGCGCGAACGATTCGCAGCTGACGGCTATGAGAGGGCCACCATCCGCGCCATCGCCAAGGACGCGAACATCGATCCGTCGATGGTGATGCGCTACTACGGCAACAAGGAGGGGCTGTTCGCGGCGGCCGTCTCGGTCGACTTGAAATTGCCGGATCTGAGCAGGCTGCCGCGCGGGGAGGTCGGCGAGGCGCTCGTGCTCCACTTCCTGCATCTGTGGGAGGAGAACGAGGTGCTCACGGCCCTGCTCCGGGTCGGTGTCACCAACCAGGCCGGGGCCGAGCGGATGCAGGACATCTTCCGGGAGCAGTTGCTGCCGGTCGCCCGTCAGGTCTGCCCGGACCCCGAGCAGAGCCCGGTACGGGCCGCGCTCAGCGCGACGCAGCTGCTCGGGCTCGCGCTCACCCGCTATGTGCTGCGGCTGCCGCCGGCCGTGGCGCTGCGCGTCGAGGAGGTGGTCGCATGGCTGGCGCCGACGGTGCAGAGGTATCTGACGGCTCCGAACCCGTGAGCGGGGAGGAAGCCCCCGAGATGGCCGAGGCCGGGGAAGAGCCGGAACCGGAGCCCGACGAACGGCCCGACGAAGGGCCCGACGAACGGCCCGACGAACGGCCCGACGAGGGGCCGGAGACACAGAAGGCGCCGCCCCCGGCGTACGGCGGTCTGCGCGTACATGCCGTGGGGGCGGCGCCCTTGAGACGTGTGGGAGAGGTCAGGCCTTCGCCGGGGCCTTCGCCTTCGGCTTGGTCCTGACGCGGTGTTCCGCCGCCGAGCGGTCCAGGACCATGACGAGGCCCGTGATGACCGCGAACAGGGCGATCGGGGCCACGACGAACCAGCCCAGCGTCTCGACGCCGCTGAGGCCCGAGCCGGGGTCGTCACCGTCGTCGCGGGTCAGCGCGAGCGCGGGGGACGACATGAGCAGCATCATCAGCGTCGTACCGGCAGCCAGGGCGCCGGCGCGCAGGGCGTTCTTCTTGTCCACGGTGCCAAAAGTATCGAACGCCGGACGGGGGCGCTCGTCCGGGGGTGCATAAGAGGCGGGCCCGGCCTCACCCCGGCCTCATCACCTCGATCAGGGCATGCAGCCTCGGTGACGCCGCCAGCTCCTCCAGCGTCACCGGCTTCCCCTCCGCGTCCGCGATGGGCAGGCGCCAGTTCGGGTACTGGTCCCAGGTGCCGGGGAGGTTCTGGGGGCGGCGGTCGCCGACGGTGTCGGGGAGCCAGATGCCGACCATGCGGGCCGGGGTGCGCAGCAGAAAGCGGTGGACGGCCTGGATCTCGGCCTCCTCCTGGGACGTACCGTGTCCGCCGCCCGTGCCGTGCAGCAGGCCGAGGCGGGCCAGCAGGTCCAGCCACTCCCCCGTGTCGGCGGCGGCCTCCGCGCGTTCCTCCTCCAGGGCACGGGTCAACAGGCCCAGGCGGTGGCGGAGTTCGACATGCTCGCCGGTGAGCCGGGCGGCCGTGGAGGGCAGGTCGTGGGTCGTGGCCGTGGCCAGGCAGTCGGACCGCCACTGTTCGGGCGGCAGCGGACGGCCGTCGCCCTCCCAGTCCCGCTCGAACCACAGCACCGACGTGCCGAGCACGCCCCGCGCCCGCAGGACGTCGCGCACCCCGGGCTCCACCGTGCCCAGGTCCTCGCCGATCACCAGCGCCCCGGCGCGGGAGGCCTCCAGGACGAGGATGGCGAGCATGGCCTCGGCGTCGTAGCGGACGTAGGTGCCGTCCGTGGGCGGGTGTCCCTGGGGGACCCACCAGAGCCGGAACAGCCCCATGACGTGGTCGATGCGCAGCGCCCCCGCGTACCGGAAGAGGGCCTTGAGGAGACGGCGGTACGGCGTGTAGCCGGACTCGGCGAGGCGGTCGGGGCGCCAGGGCGGCAGGCCCCAGTCCTGACCGCGGGCGTTGAAGGCGTCCGGGGGCGCGCCGACCGACATCCCGGCGGCGAAGTACTCCTGCTGCGCCCAGGCGTCGGCGCCGTCGGGATGCACGCCCACCGCGAGGTCGTGCACGATCCCGACCGGCATCCCGGCCTCACGGGCGGTGCGCTGGGCGGCGGTGAGCTGGGCGTCGGTGAGCCAGGCGAGCATCGAGTGGAAGTCGACGCGGTCCATCAACTCGCCCCGGGCGTGGGCGGTTTCCGCGGACCGGGGGTCGCGCAGCCCCTCCGGCCAGCGCCGCCAGTCCGAGCCGTGCACCTCGGCGAGCGCGCACCAGGTGGCGTGGTCCTCCAGGGCCTGGCCCTCCTCGGCGAGGAAGTCGGCGTAGGCGGCGCGCCGTCCGGGGCCCAGCGGCACCTCGCGGACGAGTTCCAGCGCCTCCCGCTTCAGCTCCCACACCGCGTCCCGGTCGATCAGCGCGCCCTTCTCCAGCACCGACTCGCGCAGCCGGTCGGCGCGTTCCAGCAGCGCCCGTACCCGCTCGCGGTCCTCGACGCGGGCGTACTCCGGGATGTCCTCGATGCGCAGATGCACCGGGTCGGGGAAGCGGCGGGAGGAGGGGCGGTAGGGGGAAGGGTCGGTGGGCGCTCCCGGTACGGCCGCGTGCAACGGGTTGACCTGGACGAACCCGGTGCCCAGCGTCCGCCCGCCCCAGTCGGCGAGCTCGGCGAGGTCACCGAGGTCGCCCATGCCCCAGGAGCGCCGGGAGAGCAGGGAGTAGAGCTGGACGAGGATTCCGTGGGAGCGTCCGGCGGTGGTGGGCAGCCGGGCCGGGGCGACGACCAGGTGGGCGGTGGCGCGTCGGCCGTCGGGGGCGGTGGCCGTCAACCGGTGGACGCCGGGCGGGAGTCGGTCGGCGGCGGCGCGGGTCTCGCCCTGCTCGGTCTCCACCCGCAGCCGGGTGCCGGGCGGCAGGCCGGTGAGGGCGGCGGCGGGAGCGGAGTCCGTCCAGGACACCACCGTCGGGGGCAGCAGCCGTTCGCGCAGTGCGCGTTCGCGGGCGGTGAGGGCCCGCCGGACGGCCTCGGGGGTGCTCACGTCGACATCGAGCGCGGTCAGCGCCAGTGTGAGCGCGGTGGCCGAGGCCCGGACCGTGCGGTCCGGGGAGGGTCGGTAGGAGGTGGCGACGCCGAGCAGTCCGGCGAGCCGGGACAGATCCTCCGAGGGGGCGTCCTCGGCGGGGAATTCGGCCGACCGCTCCTGTGTCATCTACGGCCTCGCGGTGTCCGAGCCGACGGGGAAGCCCTCACCGGTCAGCGGCGGCTCACTGGTCAGCGGCGGTGCCTCGTACAGCGCCGGCTCGCTCGTCAGGGGCTCGGCGTCGGGCAGGGGTGGTTCGCTGGTCAGCGGGGTTTCGGCGCAGGCGCTCTCCGCGCTGAAGACGCACACGTGCGGTTCGGGCTCGGTGAGCGCCTGGGGTTTGGACAGGGCGGTGAGCAGAAGGTGTGCCGATGCGGCCACGGGGGCCTCCTTGTCGAGTACGGCGACCTACGGCCTGTCCTGCGGTGACGCCGGCCAGGCCCTTGCGGGTTACCGCAGCCCTACCCAGCGGGCGCGAGGGCAGACGTGTCCGGGGAAACAACGTGCCGGTCGTCACATTCTGCTCCGCCGCGACACCTCCAGACTGGGGCAAGTCCGCCACAAGGGCCACTCTCGTCGAGGCCCGCGCGAGCCGGGCTCGACGCCGTGTCGAGCCGGCCTGAACCGGGGCCGTCGGGCTCGTCGATAGACGGGGTGTGAGACTGTTCCGCCCCATGGGGGGCCACCGGGAGAAGGACGAGGGTGACGCGTCCTTGCTGCGTGCCGTCGCGGCCGGGGACTCGGCCGCGATGGCCACGCTGTACGACCGGCACGCGGGCTGGCTGCACGCCCGGCTGACCCGGCGCTGCGCGGACCCCGAGGTCGTACGCGAAGTGCTCCAGGACACCTTCGTCACCGTGTGGCGGTCGGCCGGCACGCACCGCGGCGAGGAGGCCGGCGGCTGGCTGTGGACCATCGCCGCGCGCCGCCTGATCGACGCGCGGCGGGCGCAGGAGCGGGCCGCACGCCTGGAGACCACGCCGATCGACGGGCCACGGACCGGGTACGAGCCCGCCGCGGCCACGCCGTCCGCGGAGGAGCGGGTGCTGGCCGGTCTGGAGTACGGCGATGTCGGCACCGCCCTCGACCGGATCTCGCCGGAGCTGCGCGAGGTGCTGCGCGCGACGGTGGTCGACGGTCTGACCACCCGCGAGACCGCCCGGCTGCTCGGCATCCCCGAGGGCACCGTCAAGTCCCGGGCGATGCGCGCCCGCGCGGAACTGCGCGCGGCGCTCGACCGGTTGACCCCGTCCCCGATGGGAGGCCCGGCATGACCGGCCGGCACGCGCCCGACGACCTGGTCGCCCGCTACACCGACGGCTCCCTGCCGGACTCGGACGCCTGGTCGCTGGAGAAACACCTGGAGTCCTGCGCCGGCTGCGCGGCACGCGTGTCGAGGGCGGTCGCCGCGACGGCGACGGGCACGGTCCTGTCGGAGGTGCGTCAGGCGGTACTGGGGGCAGCCCCGGCAGCGCCGACGCACACCGCCCACGCACGGCCGCCGGCGCCCGCCCGCCGAGCGCGCCCGCGCTCCGGCCTCCGCGCGGCGGCCGGGGACGGGCTCCGCACCAACGCCCGCCACTGGTCTTCCCGCCACCTCGTTGCGTCCGCCGGCGATTCCCGGTGGGCGCGGGTGCTGTGGGCCGCCGGGCCCGCGGTGCGCGGGGCATGGCTGCCGGCTCTGCTGCTCGTGGGGATCGGCGCGGTCGTCCTCGCCTACGGCGCCGACTTCACCGGCGCCCGCTCCCTGCTCCTCGCGCTGGCCCCCGTCGTACCGGTCGCCGGAGTCGCCTTCTCCTACGGCGCCCACGCGGACCCGATGCACGAGCTCGCCGCGGCGACACCGTCCGCGGGACTGCGCCTGGTGCTGACGCGGACCGCCGTCGTGCTGGCGGTGAGCCTGCCGCTGCTGACCCTCGCCGGTCTGGTGCTGCCGTCGTACGGCGGCCCGGGCGCCGCCGCCTGGCTGCTGCCGGGGCTCGCGCTGACGCTGGCCTCGCTGGCCCTCGGCGGCTGGCTCGGGCTGCGTGCCGCGACGGCGGTGACCGGCGGCGGCTGGCTGTGCGCCGTTCTGGCACCGGCGCTGGCGACCCCCGACGGCGCGGTGTCCGCGGCACTGACGGACCAGATCTCCGCCTGCCTCGGCGGCGCGCCCGCGCAGGGCGCGTGGGCGGCGGCCGCCGTCCTGTGCGCGGCCCTGCTGGCCGCCCGCCGCGCCGCGTACGACCGCCTCGAACGGCACTGAGACACGTAACTCCCTTTCCCAGGAGCTTTGTTGACCACGATCCAGGTGGCCGGTCTGCATGTCCGGCACCGCAAGACAGTTGCCCTCGACTCCCTCGACCTCGACTTCGGTCCCGGTGTGCATGGCCTGCTCGGCCCGAACGGCGCGGGCAAGACCTCGCTGATCCGGGTCCTCGCCACCGTCGCCGCCCCGACCGGCGGCCGGGTGCGGATGCTCGGCGAGGACATCGGCGACCACCGCAGACGGGCCGCGGTCCGCCGCAGGCTCGGCTATCTGCCGCAGGAGTTCGGCTACTACCCGGGCTTCACCGTGCGCGAGTTCGTCGCCTACATGGCCTGGCTGAAGGAGATGCCCGCCGCGGACACCCCGGCCGCCGTCGAGCGCGCCGTGGCCCGGGTCGGCCTCACCGACCGGATCGACACGAAGATCAAGACACTGTCCGGCGGCATGGTCCGCCGTGTCGGCATCGCCCAGGCCGTCGTCAACGACCCGAAGGTGCTGCTCCTGGACGAGCCGACGGCGGGCCTGGACCCCGAGCAGCGGGTGGAGTTCCGCGAGCTGCTGCGCGAACTGGGCGCCTCGGCCACCGTCATCGTCTCCACGCACCTGGTGGAGGACGTGGCCGCGGCCTGCACCGAGGTCACGCTCCTCGCCGCGGGCCGCCTCGCCCACCGCGGCACCCCCGGCTCCCTGACCACGCTCGGCGGGACGGCGGACGGCATCGGCGACAGCCCGATCGAGCGCGGCTATACGGCGGCCCTGCGCGCCCACCGCGAGTCGGCGGCCGTACGGGAGGTGGCGGCGCGATGACCCTCGTGACCGAACGAACCGAGCAAACCGCACGAACGGGGCCCCTCGCCCATCCCCTGCGCGCCGAGTTCCTGCGCGGCTTCGCCCCCTGGGCGGGCGGCGCGGTGCTGCTGACGCTCGCCGTCGCGCTGGCCGTCCCGGC
Source organism: Streptomyces sp. P17 (assembly GCF_032436805.1). Lineage (NCBI taxonomy): Bacteria > Bacillati > Actinomycetota > Actinomycetes > Kitasatosporales > Streptomycetaceae > Streptomyces > Streptomyces sp. P17. The sequence continues at coordinate 46,116 of NZ_JAVRBF010000049.1, forward strand.
GGAGAGCTGGCAGGGAGGCTGGGCGGAGACCCGCAACCAGGTGCACTCGGCGGCGGTCCTGCTCGGCATTCCGCTGGCGCTGGCGGCGGGGTGCTGGCAGGGCGGACGGGAACGCCGGCGCCGTACCGGCGAACTGATGGAGACGTCCGTACGCGGCTCGCTCCCCCGCTTCCTCGCCTCGGCGCTGCCGGTCGCGCTCTGGACGGCCGTCGGACACCTGGTCGCCGCCGTGCTCGCCCTGCTGGCCACCTGGTACTGCGCCACGGGCGACAGCCCGTACCTGCTCGTGCCGCTCGTGGACACGGTCGTCGTGGGCTGCGCCGCGCTCGCGGGAGCGGTCGTGGGCCGGGTGCTGCCCTGGCGGCTGACAGCGCCGCTGCTGGCGATGGCCGCGTACATCACCTTCGGCGTCCTGGCCTACGGGGCGACGGGCGCCCTCGGCCGTCTCTCTCCCATCGCCGATGACTCCGGCCACAAGGTGCCGGTGTGGTGGCAGCCCCTGGCGACGGCCACCTGGATGGGTGGGCTCGCCCTGGCCGCGGTCCTCGCCCACGCCGCCCGCCGCCGCGCCACGGCCGTGCTGCCGCTGGCCGCCGCGATCGCCGCGGGCGCGCTGCTCGTGCAGACCGGCGACGGTCTTGTCCGCACCAACCCGGTCGCCCGCCGGCAGGTCTGCGACACCTCCAGCACCCCGCAGATCTGCGTCAACGCCCGCCACGAGAAGCTCCTGCCGCAGATCACCCAGGCCCTGTCGGGAATGACGGGCCGCCTGGAGGGCGTACAGAACCTCCCGCTCCGCTTCGAGGACCGGCCCGGCCGGTCGCGGCCGGACGAGGTGCAACTGCCGATGCTCACGCCGTTCGGCTCGAACGTGGTCCGCGGCCGGCTCGCCGATCCCGAGCAGTACGCCTGGGAGGCCGGGATGATGCTGATCGGCCGCACATGGTGCGACCGTACGGACCCCGCCGTCGGCAGGACGGACCGCGCCGTGGAGCACTACCTGGCGCCCAGTCCGGCCGAGGCGTACTTCGACGAGCGGGACGCCCGGGGCACCGCGGCCGACCGCGCCGAGCTCAAGGCCAGGCAGCAGGCCCGCGCCCGGCTGCTGGCGATGGACGACAAGGAGCGCCGGGCGTGGCTCTCGGAGTACTTCGCGACGGCGGACGAGTGCGACCCGAGCGGGGTGCCGGCCCTGTGACCGTCGCCGGCCCTCTCCTCTACGCCCGCTCGCGGGCCGTCCCGCTCGCCGCAGCGGCCCTCGCGGCGACCACGGTCGTCGCCGTGTGGGCCGCGGACGGCCTGGACGCCTACCTGGACCCGAACCGACGCGTCCCCGTGGTGGCGCTGGCCCCGCTCTTCGCGGCCGCGGTGATCGGCACCAGCCTCCACTCCGCCTCCGACGAACTGGACCGCACAGCGGTACGCCCCTGGTGGCGCCGCCGCCTGCTCCACCTGCTGACCCTCACAGCCCTGGCCACGGCCCTGCTGCCCTTCGCCGTGCTGGGACATGCCTCGTCCTTCGGCCCACCCGCCATGATCCGCAACGTCCTGGGCTGCACGGGCCTGACGGCGGGGGCGGCGGTAGTGCTGGGGGCGCGCCTGAGCTGGCTACCGGTGTTCGGCTACGTCAGCGCGATGTACCTGGGGATCTCAGGCATGCAGGGCGGCTCACTACCCGTATGGGCGTGGCTGCTGGAGCCGAGAACAGACGGGCCGGCCTGGACGACGGCAGCAGCCCTGTTCGCGGCGGGAGGCACCGCGTACGCACTACGAGGGGCGCGCGCAACTCCCTGAGGGGCGCGCGATACTCCCTGAGGGCCGCGGGGCCGCATCAATGTGCGGCTCCGCCGCGTGGGGGCGACCAGCCCCCACACCCGCATCCGACAACACAAGGGCCCGGATCCTCAGGCAGAAATGCCATCGATCCGGGCCAAGGCATCATCCGCGCCATACGGCTGCAAGTACGGCAACCAGCGCGGATCCCGATGCCCGGTGCCGATGATGCGCCAGGCCAGACCACTCGGCGGAGCCGGTTTGTGCCGCAGGCGCCAGCCGATCTCGAACAGATGACGGTCGGCCTTCACGTGGTTGCAGCGGCGGCAGGACGCCACCACGTTGTCCCAGACGTGCTTGCCCCCGCGGCTGCGCGGGATGACGTGGTCGACGCTGGTTGCGACGCCACCGCAGTACATGCACCGGCCCCCGTCGCGCGCGAACAGCGCCCTACGGGTCAGAGGAACGGGCCCCCGATAGGGAACCCGGACGAATCGCTTGAGCCGGACCACGCTTGGTGCGGGGACTGTGACGGTTGCGCTGTGCATGAAGGCGCCGGACTCCTCAAGGCATACGGCCTTGTTTTCGAGCACGAGGACGAGCGCGCGGCGGAGCGGTACGACGCCGAGTGGCTCGTACGACGCGTTGAGGACCAGGACATGCGGCACGGATGCCTCCTTGGGCGTCGGCGGCGCGTGGCTCGCGCCGGGACGATCTGTAGTCAGTCTCCCCTCAGGCCTGGTGAAAGCGCCACCATGTCCGGGTAACGGGCTGAGAGTGTTTTCGACCACACCTTTCTTCATCCCCAGGTGAGCACGGTCTCTCCCTCGAACATTGCAACGATCCACACACGATGCACCGTTAGTGTGGTGGGTCTGCCCCCTCGGTGACCTTTCCGTGATCTTGATGACCTGACGCCCTTTGACCGCCGTACCGGGAGGCAGACGCACCTGGAGGTACCCGCCGTGTCCTTGTCCGCCGCCCTACTGGCCGCCGGTTCCACCCCGTCCCCGTCCCCGTCCCCCTCGGGGACGACCCCGGCGGTGCCGTCGCTCCAGGACGCCCGGGAGAGCGCGACCAACGCCGCCGGCTGGGTCGAGGAGAACTGGTCGACCTGGCTCGCGATCAGCCTGAGGGTGCTGCTGATCCTGGTGATCGCGGCGGTGCTGAGAGTCGTGGTACGGCGGGCGATCACCAAGCTCATAGACCGGATGAACCGCACGGCTCAGGCGGTCGACGGCATGGCGATCGGCGGGCTGCTGGTCAATGTGGAGCGCCGGCGGCAGCGCTCGCAGGCGATCGGCTCGGTGCTGCGCTCGGTGGCCAGCTTCCTGATCATGGGCACCGCGGCCCTGATGATCCTGGGCACGTTCGAGATCAACCTCGCGCCCCTGCTGGCCTCGGCCGGTGTCGCGGGTGTGGCGATCGGTTTCGGCGCCCGCAACCTCGTCACGGACTTCCTCTCCGGGGTCTTCATGATCCTTGAGGACCAGTACGGCGTCGGCGACTCGATCGACGCGGGGGTGGCCTCCGGCGAGGTGATCGAGGTCGGCCTGCGCGTGACGAAGCTGCGCGGCGACAACGGCGAGATCTGGTACGTCCGCAACGGCGAGGTCAAGCGGATCGGCAACCTCTCCCAGGGCTGGTCGACGGCCGGTGTCGATGTGACCGTCCGCCCGTCCGAGGACCTGGACAAGGTGAAGGCCGTGATCGCCGGGGTCGGCGAGCGGATGAGCAAGGAGGAGCCCTGGAACGAGCTCCTGTGGGGCCCGATCGAGATCCTCGGCCTGGACAGCGTGCTGCTGGACTCGATGGTGGTGCGGGTCTCGGCGAAGACCATGCCGGACAAGTCGCTGACCGTGGAGCGCGAGCTGCGCTGGCGGATCAAGCGGGCCTTCGACGCGGCGGACATCCAGATCGTCGGCGGCCCGCCACTGGCCGTGGAGAACACCGCCGCGGCCGACCCGACCGCGGCCATGGCCGCCCCCTCGGCCTACGCCAACACCGCCTCGCCGCAGGCCCAGGCGGCGACCCCGCTCACGCCGCCGAGCGTCACGAAGTGACCGCGCGGCACGTCTGATCACCCACCGTTTTCGGGTGAGGGCTTGACGCCCTCACCCGAGCCGCCTACCTTCCTCCCCAACCGATAGGAAACTTTCCTAACAGTACTTCCCGGGTCGCGACGGAGCGTGAGAAGCTGTCGCCCGAAAGGCAGGTGCAGACCCCATGGCAGGAGCCGCCGGCACGCCGGGCACCCCGCGCGTCCTGCGCGCCATGAACGACCGTGCCGCCCTGGACCTGCTGCTGGAACACGGCCCGCTGTCCCGCACCCGGATCGGCAAGCTCACCGGTCTGTCCAAGCCGACCGCCTCCCAGCTGCTCGCCCGCCTTGAGGCCGCGGGCCTGGTCCTCGCCACCGGCACCACCGAGGGCCGCCCGGGCCCGAGCGCCCAGCTCTACGGGGTCAACCCCACCGCCGGATACGCGGCCGGACTCGACGTCACCCCCGAGCGCATCCTCGCCGCCGTCGCCGACATCACCGGCCGCACCGTCGGCCGCCACGAACTCCCGACCCCGGGACGCCGACCCGCCCGCCCCGTCGTGCAGCAGGTCACCGACGCCCTCGACGGCGCCGTGAAGGCGGCGGGGCTCGCCCGCGACGACATCCGGCGGCTCGTCATCGGCACCCCCGGCGCCTTCGATCCCCACACCGGCCGGCTGCGCTACGCCGCCCACCTCCCCGGCTGGCACTCCCCCAGCATCCTCGACGCCCTCGCCGCCGCCCTGCCGATGCCGGTCGAGTACGAGAACGACGTCAATCTCGTCGCCGTCGCCGAACAGCGTCTCGGCGCGGCCCGCGGCCACGAGGACTTCGTGCTGCTGTGGAACGAGGCCGGGCTCGGCGCCGCCCTGGTCCTCGGCGGCCGGCTGCACCGCGGCTGGACCGGCGGCGCGGGCGAGGTCGGCTTCCTGCCGGTGCCGGGCGCGCCCCTGGTACGCCAGGTGGCCCGGACCAACAGCGGCGGCTACCAGGAGCTGGCCGGCGCCCAGGCCATCCCGCGGCTCGCCCGGGAGGTGGGGGTCGACGACATCCCCGAGGGCCCCTACACCGAGGTCGCCGCCGAACTGCTGGCCCGGGCCGTGGACAGCGGCGCCGGTCCCCAGCGGCAGCTCCTCGCCACCTACGCGACCGGTCTGGCCACCGGTCTCGCCTCGCTCGTCTCCGTGCTCGACCCCGAACTCGTCGTCCTCAGCGGCAGCGCCCTCGCCTCCGGCGGCGAGCGGCTGCTGGCCCTCGTCCAGGCCGAACTGGCGGACCTCGCCGCCTCCCGGCCCCGTCTGGTGATGGGCGACGTGACCGAACACCCCGTGCTGCGCGGCGCGTTGGAGAGCGCGCTCGCGACGACCCGCGACGAAATCTTCGACACCTCGCGCTGAGCAACAGCCCCGACCGCCCTTTTCGGATCGCCCTTTCAGGGAGACTTCGCCATGCCCATATTCAGCAGAAATGCGGCTTCCGTCCTGACCGCGTCCCTCGCCCTCCTCGCCACCGCCTGCACCGGATCCTCGGACTCCGGCGCGAACGACGACCCCGACGCCGAGACCACCCTCACCTTCTGGCACGGCTGGAGCGCGCCCGCCGAGGTGAAGGCCGTCCAGGAGAACGTCGACCGGTTCGAGAAGGCGCACCCCAACATCAAGGTGAAGGTCGTCGGCAACATCAACGACGACAAGCTCAACCAGGCGCTGCGCGCGGGCGGTTCGAACGGGCCCGACGTGGTGTCGTCCTTCACCACCTCGAACGTCGGCAAGTTCTGCTCCTCCGGAGCCTTCCTCGACCTGAAGCCGTTCATCAAGAAGTCGAAGCTCGACCTCGACGCGATGATCCCGAAGCCGATGCTCGACTACACCCAGTTCGAGGGCAAGCGCTGCGCCCTGCCGCTGCTCGGCGACGCCTACGGTCTCTACTACAACAAGGACGCCTTCGAGGCGGCCGGCATCAAGGCACCGCCGAAGACCTGGTCGGAGTTCGCGGAGGTCGCCAAGAAGCTGACCAGGCCCAAGGGCGACTCCTACGAGCAGCTCGGCTTCATGCCGACGTACCACGGCTACGAGACCGTCGTCTCGCACTACATGTCCCAGTGGGACCACTCCTACTTCGACGCCGACGGCAGGTCGAGCATCGCCGAGGACCCGGGCTTCGCGAAGATGTTCACGTACCAGAAGAAGCTCATCGACGACCTCGGCGGGTTCACCAGGCTGGAGAAGTACCGCAACACCTTCGGCGACGAGTGGGGCGCCGAACACCCCTTCCACACCGGCCAGGTGGCCATGCAGCTCGACGGCGAGTGGCGCCTTGGCATGGCCAGGGACGCGGGGGTGGACTTCGAGATCGGCACCGCGCCGCTGCCGGTCGCCGACGACGAGGTGGACGAGTACGGCAAGGGCTTCCTCTCCGGCACGATCATCGGCATCGCCCCGCAGAGCGAGAAGCAGAACGCCGCCTGGGAGCTGGTGAAGTACATGACGACCGACACCGAGGCCGTCGTCGCCTTCTCCAACGCCATCCGCAATGTGCCGTCCACCTTCGCCGCCCTGAAGTCGCCCGACCTGAAGACGGACCCGGCCTTCAGGACCTTCCTGGACATCGCCCAGCACCCGGAGTCCACCACCGCCCCGAACTCCGTCAACGGCGCCACCTACCAGCTGACGCTCCAGGACTTCGGCTACCAGTACGAGTCCGGCAAGGTGAAGGACCTCAAGGCGGGCCTGCAGAAGACGGCCGAGCAGATCGACCGCGACATCGAGCAGGCGAAGTAACCGCCCATGTCCACGCTCACCGTACGGCGCCGCAGGTCCGCCCTGCGGACGCTGGCCTTCCTCTCCCCCTGGCTGATCGGCCTCTCGGTCTTCTTCGCCTACCCCTTGGTCTCCACCCTGTACTTCTCCCTGATGAAGTACGACGGCTTCAACACCCCCGAGTTCCGGGGCCTGGACAACTGGACGTACGTCTTCTCCGACTACCCCATGTTCTGGCCCGCGCTGTGGAACACCCTGTGGCTGGTGCTGGTGATGGTCAGCTGCCGGGTGGTGTTCGGGCTCGGGGTGGGCCTGCTGATCACGAGGATCAAGACGGGCGCGGGTGTCTTCCGGACGCTCTTCTACCTGCCGTATCTCGCCCCTCCCGTCGCCGCCACCCTCGCCTTCGTCTTCCTCCTCAACCCCGGTACGGGGCCGGTGAACTCGATCCTGGACGGGATGGGGCTGCCGGCTCCGGGCTGGTTCACGGACGCCGACTGGTCGAAGCCGGCGCTCACCGCGCTGGCCCTGTGGGGCGTGGGCGACCTGATGGTCATCTTCATGGCCGCGCTGCTCGACGTACCGAAGGAGCAGTACGAGGCGGCCGAGCTGGACGGGACCTCGGCGTGGCAGCGGTTCCGGTACGTGACGCTGCCGAACATCTCGCCGATCGTGCTGTTCGCGGTGGTCACGGGCGTGATCCAGACGATGCAGTACTACACGCAGCCGCTGGTCGCCGGGAAGGTCGCCTCGGGCGTCATCGGCGGCTCGGGACAGCAATTCGAGCCCGGCTACCCCGACAAGTCGACGCTCACGCTCCCCCAACTCGTCTACAACCTCGGCTTCCAGCGCTTCGACTACGGCGCCGCCTGTGTGGTCGCGCTGGTGCTGTTCGCGCTGGCCATGGCATTCACGGCGCTGCTGATGCGCCGCCGCGGCGGACTGGTGGGTGACTGATGACGCAAGTACTGGAAAAGCCGGTGGAGCTGGGCCCGGTGAGCGAGGCCGCACGCACGGCGCGCCGCCGCTCGCTCCTGGAGTGGATCGCCGTCCACGCCCTCGGCGTGGCCGCCGCGTTCTTCTTCACCCTCCCGTTCGTCTTCGTCGTCCTCACCTCCCTCATGAGCGACCAGCAGGCGCTCACCCGCGATCTCGTCCCCGACACCTGGCAGTGGGACAACTACCGCAGGGTCTTCGACACCCCCGGCTTCCTCACCTGGTGGCGCAACACGCTTCTGTACGCCGGCCTCGGCACCGTCCTCACGGTCGTGTCGTCGCTCCCGGTGGCGTACGCCCTCGCCAAGTTCCGCTTCATGGGCCGGAATCTGTCGTTGATGCTGGTCATCGCGATGATGATGCTGCCGCCGCAGGTAGTGATCATCCCGATGTACCTGTTCTGGGCGAAGCAGCTGGATCTGTCGGGCACCCTGTGGCCGCTGATCATCCCGATGGCGTTCGGGGACGCGTTCTCCATCTTCCTGCTGCGCCAGTTCCTGCTGACCATCCCCAACGAGTACCTGGACGCGGCCCGCGTGGACGGCTGCGGCGAGTTCAGGACCCTGCTGAGGGTCGTCGTGCCGATGGCGAAGCCCGGCATCGCCGCCGTAGCCCTGTTCCAGTTCTTCTACGCCTGGAACGACTACTTCGGCCCGCAGATCTACGCCTCCGAGAACGCCGGTGCCTGGACGCTCAGTTACGGCCTGGAGTCCTTCAAGGGCGCGCACCACACCGACTGGAATCTGACCATGGCCGCGACCGTGCTGGTCATGGCCCCCGTGATCCTCGTGTTCTTCTTCGCGCAGAAGGCGTTCGTCGAGGGTGTCACGCTGACCGGAGTGAAGGGTTGAGCCGCAGTATGAAACTCACCGTGGTGGGCGGAGGATCGACCTACACCCCCGAACTCGTCGACGGCTTCGCCCGGTTGAGAGACACCCTCCCCGTGGAGGAACTCGTCCTGGTCGACCCGGCGGCGGACCGTCTCGAACTGGTCGGCGGCCTGGCCCGCCGTATTCTCGCCCGGCAGGGCCACCCGGGCCGGGTGGTCACGACGGACGACCTGGACCGGGCCGTGGAGGGCGCCGACGCCGTCCTGCTCCAGCTCCGCGTCGGCGGCCAGGCGGCCCGCGACGAGGACGAGACGTGGCCGCTGGAGTGCGGCTGCGTAGGACAGGAGACGACCGGCGCGGGCGGACTTGCGAAGGCCCTGCGGACGGTGCCGGTGGTGCTGGACATCGCCGAACGCGTCCGGCGGGCCAACCCGCGCGCGTGGATCATCGACTTCACCAACCCGGTGGGGATCGTCACGCGGGCCCTGCTCCAGGCGGGGCACCGGGCGGTGGGGCTGTGCAATGTGGCGATCGGGTTCCAGCGGAGGTTCGCCGGCCTGCTGGGCGTCGCCCCGTCCGACGTCCACCTGGACCACGTGGGCCTGAACCACCTCACCTGGGAGACGGCGGTACGACGTGGCGGCCCGGAGGGGGAGAACGTCCTGCCCGAGCTACTGGCCGAGCACGGCGAGGCGATAGCCGGCGCCCTCCACCTCCCGCGCGCGGTGCTGGACCGCCTGGGCGTGGTCCCCTCCTACTACCTGCGCTACTACTACGCCCACGACGAGGTCGTACGAGAGCTGCGCACCAAGCCCTCCCGCGCGGCCGAAGTCGCCCAGATGGAGCGGGAGTTGCTCAAGCTGTACGCGGACCCGGCGCTCGACGAGAAGCCGGAGCTGCTGGCGCGCAGGGGCGGTGCCTACTACTCGGAGGCCGCGGTGGACCTGGCGGCGGCGCTGCTGGGCGGGGGCGGGAGCCCGTACCAGGTGGTGAACACGTACAACCACGGCACCCTGCCCTTCCTCCCCGAAGACGCGGTGGTGGAGGTGCAGGCGGCGGTGGGCCCCCAGGGCGCGTCCCCGCTGCCGGTGCCGGCCGTGGACCCGCTGTACGCGGGCCTGATGGCGAACGTGACGGCGTACGAGGACCTGGCGCTGGAGGCGGCGCTGCGGGGTGGCAGGGACCGGGTCTTCCGTGCACTGCTCGCCCACCCGCTGATCGCTCAGTACGAGTACGCCGAGACGTTGACCGACCGGCTGATCGCGCACAACCGGGAGCACCTCGCGTGGGCGTGACGGGCACGGTGCTCGCCGTCGACGCGGGCAACAGCAAGACCGACGTGGCGGTGGTCACGACCGAGGGGGAGGTCATCGGAACGGCACGCGGAGGCGGGTTCCGGCCGCCGGCGGTCGGGGTGACGGCGGCGGTGGACAAGGTCGGGGAGGCGGTGCGGCGGGCGTTCGCCGAGGCGGGGGTCTCCTCGGTGACCCACGTCTCGGCGTGCCTGGCCAACGCGGACCTCCCGGTGGAGGAGGAGCAGCTGGCGGCGGCGCTGCACGCGCGTGCGTGGGGCGCGACGGTCGACGTCCGCAACGACACGTTCGCGATCCTGCGGGCGGGGGTGGCCGAGCCGCGGGGCGTGGCCGTGGTGTGCGGGGCGGGCATCAACTGCGTCGGCATGCTCCCGGACGGCCGCACGGCCCGCTTCCCCGCGCTCGGCCGTATCTCCGGCGACTGGGGCGGCGGTTGGGGCCTGGCGGAGGAGGCGCTGTGGCACGCGGCGCGGGCGGAGGACGGGCGCGGTGCCCCGACGGCGCTGGCTGTCGCCCTTCCGTCCCACTTCGGCCTCCCCTCCATGCCGGCCCTGATAGAGGCCCTCCACCTGGAGCACATCCCCCTGTCCCGCCGCCACGAACTGACCCCGGTCCTCTTCACCACGGCGGCGGCAGGCGACCCGGTGGCCCGCTCCCTGGTCGACCGCCTGGCGGAGGAGGTGGTGACGATGGCAACGGTCGCCCTGACCCGCCTGGACCTCCTGACCGAGGAAGCCCCGGTGATCCTGGGCGGCAGCGTCCTGGCGGCCCGCCACCCCCTGTTGGACACCGGCATACGGGACTTGCTGACGACACGGGCCCCAAAGGCAGTACCGCGGGTGGTGACAGCGCCGCCGGTGTTGGGGGCGGTGCTGTTGGGGTTGGACGGGGTGGGGGCGGGGGCGGGGGCGGGGGCGGAAGAGAGGGTGCGGGCGTATTACGAGTGCTGAAACCGCCGGCCCGTCGGGCGTGTGAGGACGAGGCCCCTCAGGGGCCGAAAGGGGGGTCCGGGGGCGCAGCCCCCGGGATGGGACGGGTAGGGGCGGGGGGGGCGAATCAAACCCGGCCGCACCCCCGTCGCACCCCAACCCGCCCCCACCGGAACCGAACCGATTGCCACGGCGTATTCATGGGCAGGGGGTGATCCGGGATCCCGCCTGGCCGTCGGCAGGCTTCGGCAGTGATACTTGCGGGCGACGGATGACCATGGGGGAGGTCGAAGTGACACAGTCGGCGAAGAGCAGCACGGCACCACCACCGAACTCCGGCGTGCCCACCATGCCGTCGGTACCACCGCAAGGGCCCCGCCCCACCCCTCCCACCCCGGCGGAACCGGGCCCGGCGGAACCCCGCCGTACCGCCTTCGCCGAGGGCCTCGACCAGCTGAAGGCCGCCGCCACCACGGAACCCGGCCGCCTGCGCATCATCGGCGCCGTACTCGCCCTCCTCGTCGTCGCGTTCGGCGCCGTCACCGCCTGGCAGGTCACCGACCGCGCGGCCGCCGCCGACGACGTCCTGCACAGCAGCCAGCCGCTGAGCAACGACGCCGCGGACATCTACCGCTCACTCGCCGACGCCAACACCGCCGCCTCCAGCGGCTTCCTGGCCGGCCGCGCGGAGACCGGCGTCAACCGCGTCCGCTACGAGAAGGGCATCGGCACAGCCGCGGAGAAACTCGTCAACGCCGCGGCCAACTCCGACCCCGACTCACCTTCCGCGGCGACCATCGCCAAGCTCAACCGGCTGCTCCCGGAGTACAAGGGCCTGGTAGAGCAGGCCCGGACGTACAACCGCCAGGGCTTCCCGGTCGGCGGCGCCTATCTGCGGTACGCCAACGAGAAGATGCAGCAGGAGATGCTCCCGGCCGCGGAGGATCTCTACAAGAAGGAGAACCAGCGGCTGCGCGACGACTACGACGGCGCCACCCCGTACCCCTGGGCCGCGATAGCCCTCGGCGTCCTCGCGCTCGCCGCCCTCGCCTGGGCCCAGCACCGCAACTACCGCCGCACCAACCGCGTCCTGAACCACGGCCTGGTCGCCGCCACGGCCACCGCCACGGTGGTCCTGCTGTGGCTGGTCGTCGGCCACAGCGTGGCCCGCGCGAGCCTGAACGAGTCCTACGACCACGGCGTCCGCTCCCTGAACGTCCTGCACGACGCCCGGATCGCCTCCCTGAAGGCCCGCGGCAACGAGAACCTGACGCTGGTCTCCCGCGGCGCCGAGACCAAGAAGGTCGGCGAGGAGACGTACGACGCGTACGACTACGACTTCACGCAGGACATGAACACCCTCGGCAAGGGCCTCGCGCTCGCCGAGGACCTCGCCGACGACAAGGCGGGCGAGCAGCCGGTCACCGCGGCCGTGGGGAACATGACGGAGTGGAAGAAGCGCCACGCCGCCGCCCGCGCGGAGGACGAGAACGGCGAGTACCAGCAGGCGCTGGACAAGGTGATCGGCGCCAAGGGCACCACCGGCGAGTGCTTCGACAGCGTCGACGCCAACCTCGCCACCGCACTGAAGCACGAGACGACCGAGTTCAAGGCGGCGGCCGGGGACGGCCTGGACGCGATGGCGGGCCTGTCGATCGGCGCCGCCGTCCTCGCCGTCCTGGGCGCGGCCGGCGCCGTCCTGGGCATCGGCCGCAGGCTGTCGGAGTACCGGTGAGAGGGGGCATGACGATGCGTGGACGACGTCTGCGGGCCAGTCTGAAGGGCTGGGGCGGAGTGGGCGCGATGGCGGCCGTGTGCGCCCTGGCGGCGGTGCTCGCGCTGCTGCTGCCGCTCACCCAGGCCGCCGGAGACGGCAGCACCGGCACCGGCGGGCCGGGGGTCGCGCAGGGCAGCTACGCCCGCGCCGAGGAGGAGTGCACGGACCCGGAGAAGCAGACGCTCTCCCCGTCCGGCGCCGACGGCCCCACCATCGACGCGATCAAGAGCCGGCAGGGCGAGAAGCGCAAGCTGATCGTCGGCGTCGACCAGAACAGCTACCGCTGGGGCTACCGCAACCCCAACAGCACCGGCACCGCCGAGCTGGAGGGCTTCGACATCGACCTGGTGCACCGCATCGCCGAGGACATCCTCGGCGACCCGAACGCCGTGCAGTTCAAGGCGATCCCCACCAACCAGCGCATCCCGGCGATCCAGGAGGGCCGGGTCGACATGGTGGTGCGCACCATGACGATCAACTGCGACCGGCTCACCGATGTCGCCTTCTCCGCCCCCTACTTCAAGACCGGCCAGCAGGTCCTGGCCCCCAAGTCCTCGACGGTCGAGGGCTACGACGAGACCCTCGCCGAGCGGAAGATCTGCACCGCGGAGGGCTCCACCGCGTACTCCACCCTGGAGCAGGGCCGGAAGGACGGCGACCTGCCGGCCTCCGCCGACATCTCCCGCACCGTCCCCAACCAGCTCGACTGCCTGGTCCGGCTCCAACTGGGCGAGGTGGACGCGGTGGTGACCGACGGCGCCCTCGCCGCGAGCCAGGCCGCGCAGGACCCGACGGTCGAACTGAAGGGCACGGCGTTCACCACCGAGTACTACGGCGTGGCGATGAAGAAGGACGCCGACGATCTGGTACGCCGGGTCAACCAGATCCTGGTGGACTACCGCAAGGACACCTCCGGCGGCTGGCAGGCGTCGTACGACAAGTGGCTTTCGGCGACACTGGGAGCGGAGTCGAAGGACTCGGAGCCGCCCGCCCCGCAGTACCTCCGCAAGAGCTGAACCACGGCAGACCGAGCAACACCCCCAGTCACAACACAGCAGCGAGAGGTGATCGATGGGCGTCACGGGACCCCCCGGGCCGGTGATGGACCGGGACGAGGTGGACCGTGCGCTGGCGCGGCTCGGCGCGGAGCACGAGGCGATCGAGACCTCGCTCCTCGCCCTCCAGGACCACGCGGGCCGCAGACTCCTCGAAGGCGCCGAGCTCACCGGCGTCACCAAGGAGCGCTGGACGGCCGCGGAGGCCTCGATCACGCTGCTGTGGGCCTACTTCGACGCGTACACGGACGCGTTGCGCAGTGCCCGTGAGATCCGCTCCCGGCGCCGCTGGTCCAGCCGCGAGGACCTGGTGGAGCTGACGGAGCTGCTGCGCGGCGAGTGCGTCACGGTCGCCGGTTCCGCCTCGGCGACCGCCAACGCGCCGACGCTGCACGGTGGTTCGGGCAAGCTCAGCGAGCGGTTCTCGCTGGTCACGCTGGTGGACCGGATGAACGAGCTGTACGCGACGAGTCTGGACATGGTCGTCGCCGCCGACGCGGTGTGGTCGGCGCTGCCCGCGCGGATCGATTTACTGGCCGCGGAGCTCCAGCGCACCCGCAAGCTCGCGCACTCCGTCGGCGTACGCCCGGGCGAGCACCCGGCGGGCGACGACCTGGAGCGCATCACCCGCACGCTGACCCGCCTGCGCGAGCAGGCGGTGTCCGACCCGCTGGCCTTCTGGCGCCCCACGCAAGGCAGTTCGGCGCCGGGCGGCGGCAAGCCGGACACCACGGTGTACGACCGTGAGGCGCGCGCCCTGGAGGACGTACGCCGGGAGATCGACGCCGTGCTCACCGTCCGCCAGGACGCCGAGGCCCGTCTGGTGAAGCTGCGGGACGTGCTCTCGCGCGCGGACCGCACCCTCGCCGAGGCACGCACCGCGCGCGGTGAGGTCCTGGCGAAGATCGCCGCCACCGAGGTGCCGGTCGTCAGCGGCCCGCCGACCGTGCTCCAGGAGCAGTTGGCGACGGCCGCCGAGTACCGCAGGCACGCCCAGTGGCACCGGCTGTCCCCGCTCCTGGAGACCCTGGAGCAGAAGGCGGAGGACGAACTGCTGCGCGCCCGCGAGTCGTTGACCGCGGTCACCCAGCCGCTGGCGGTCCGCGCCGAGTTGCGCGGCCGGCTGGACGCGTACAAGGCGAAGGTCGCCCGGCACGGCCTCGCCGAGGACCCGTTCCTCATCGAGCGGTACGACGCGGCCCGGCGCATGCTGTGGAGCGCGCCCTGCGACCTGCGCGTCGCGGAACAGGCCGTCCTGCGCTACCAGCGGGCGGCCGCGGAACTGCTGGGCGCCCCGCGCGTGCCGGAACAGGGCGGCCCGGAGGATCGTCGGGGGGAGACGAGGTCATGAGTCAGCCACAGCAGACCTGCCAGCGGCCCGGCTGCGGCGGTACGTACGAGGACGTGGGCGGCGGCGAACTGTACTGCGACACCTGCGGTCTGGCCCCGGTGGTCTCCACCTCCGGCATGGTCGGCTCCACGCCCACCGGGATGACGGGCGGCGGCAAGCGCGGTTCCGGCAGCGCCAGTTCCCGCTCCAGCAGCCGTAGCAGCTCTCGTACGTCGTCCCAGTCGTCGAAGTCGCGCCGCTCGGTGTCCGGGCGGCTGTCGCGGTCCCTGTCGGGCCGTTCCACCGGCCGCTCGGTGTCGGTGCGCAGCTCCGGCTCGGCCGCCGGCACCTCCGGGCGGGGCCGGCTCGGGGTCGGTCTGGTGGACGTCCCGGACGTACCGCGGCCCGACCCGCGCGCGATGGTGCTGGACAACCCCGAGGTGCCCGAGCGCAAGCGGTTCTGCTCCCGCTCGGACTGCGGGGCGCCGGTGGGCCGGGCACGCGGGGACCGGCCGGGCCGTACGGAGGGCTTCTGCACCAAGTGCGGCCACCCGTACTCCTTCGTCCCGAAGCTGAAGTCCGGCGATGTGGTGCACGGGCAGTACGAGGTCGTGGGCTGTCTGGCGCACGGCGGGCTCGGCTGGGTCTATCTGGCCGTGGACCGCGCGGTCTCCGACCGCTGGGTGGTCCTCAAGGGCCTGCTGGACACCGGCGACCAGGACGCGATGGCCGCCGCGATCTCCGAGCGGCGCTTCCTCGCGGAGATCGAGCACGCCAACATCGTGCGGATCTACAACTTCGTGGAGCACCTGGACCAGCGCACGGGCTCCCTCGACGGCTACATCGTCATGGAGTACGTCGGCGGCAAGTCCCTGAAGGAGATCGCCAACGAGCGCCGTACGCCGACCGGCAAGCGCGATCCGCTGCCGGTGGAGCAGGCGTGCGCCTACGGCATCGAGGCCCTGGAGGCGCTCGGCCATCTGCACAGCCGCAACCTGCTGTACTGCGACTTCAAGGTCGACAACGCCATCCAGACCGAGAGCCAGCTCAAGCTCATCGACATGGGTGCCGTGCGCAGGATGGACGACGAGGAGTCGGCCATCTACGGCACGGTGGGCTACCAGGCGCCGGAGGTCGCGGAGGTCGGCCCGTCGGTGGCCAGCGATCTCTACACGGTCGCCCGCACCCTGGCGGTGCTGACCTTCGACTTCCAGGGCTACACGAACGTCTTCGTGGACTCCCTGCCGGACCCGGACAACATCGAGGTCTTCCGGCAGTACGAGTCGTTCTACCGGCTGCTGGTCCGGGCGACGGACCCGGACCCGGCCCGCCGGTTCGCCTCCGCGCAGGAGATGGCGGAGCAGCTGACGGGCGTGCTGCGGGAGGTCGTCTCGCTCCAGACGGGGCGGGCGCGGCCCGCGCTGTCGACCCTGTTCGGGCCCGAAGTGAAGGTCACCGACACGGTGTTGTTCCCGAAGCTGGACGGCGAGGTGTCCCGGCTGGGGGCGCGCGGACAAACCACCTCCCCTGCCACCCCCGCGCTGTCCGCCGGGCTCGTCAAGCCCGTCGACACCGCGGCGGCGGCCCTCGCGCTCCCCGTGCCGCACGTGGACCCGGGTGACCCCAACGCCGGTTTCCTCGCGGGCCTGATGACCTCCGCCCCCGCCGAACTCGTCAGCGCGCTCGCCGCCGCCCCGGCGCCCTCCACCGAGACGCGGCTGCGTCAGGTGCGGGCCTGGCTGGAGAACGGCGACGCGGGCACCGCCCACCAGACCCTGGTGGAGCTGGAGGCGGAGCGGCCCGACGACTGGCGGGTGGTCTGGTACCGGGGCGTGGCCGCGCTGGTGACCGGCGATCACGAAGGCGCCGCGCTCTCCTTCGACGCGATCTACGACGCCTTCCCCGGCGAGCCCGCGCCCAAGCTGGCCCTCGGCCTGTGCGCGGAGGTGCTCGGCCAGCTCGACAACGGCGCCGAGTACTACCGCCTGGTCTGGTCGACCGACCCGAGCTATGTGAGCGCCGCGTTCGGCCTGGCCCGCGTCCAGCTCGCCATCGGCGACCGGCGCGGCGCCGTGACGACGCTGGAGTCGGTTGCGGAGAGCTCCATCCACTACACCGCCGCGCGCGTGGCGGCCGTTCGGGCGCGGCTGCGGCAGCGCACCGCGGTCGCCAGTGACGTACCGTTCCTGGACGACCTGACGGCCGCGGCCGGGCAGGTGGAGGCGCTGCAGGCGTACGGCCTGGACCCGGCGCGCCGCGAGCAGTTGGCGGCC
Source organism: Streptomyces sp. P17 (assembly GCF_032436805.1). NCBI lineage: Bacteria > Bacillati > Actinomycetota > Actinomycetes > Kitasatosporales > Streptomycetaceae > Streptomyces > Streptomyces sp. P17. The sequence goes on from NZ_JAVRBF010000049.1 coordinate 63,192, forward strand.
GAGGTGCTCGGCTGCGCGCTGGACTGGATACTCTCCGGTGGCCAAGGTTCCGTCCCCACCGCCGCCGGGGGACGGTTGCTGCTCGGCAGCGGCCTGGACGAGCGGGGACTGCGGTTCGGCCTGGAGCGGTCGTACCGCACGCTGGCCCGGCTCGCACAGGGCGGCGAGGAGAGGATCGACCTGGTGGAACGTGCCAACCGTTACCGCCCCCGGACGTGGGTGTAGTTGATGTCGCAGATGCCCCAGCAGGCCGCTCTGTCGAAGTGCCCGAGCTGCGCGGAACCGCTGCAGTCGGGTGACCGTTTCTGCGAGAAGTGCGGATACGACCTGTCCGCCCTCGCCAGCACACCGGCCGCCGTCAACGGCACGGCCCCGCCTCCGCCGCCCGGCGCCGCCGACGTGGCCTGGCCGGGCGCCTCCGAGCCGGCCGGCTCGGACACCCCGGCGGCGGCGCATCTGCCCGCCGATCTTCAGGGGGTCGAGTCGGACGGCCGCGGTCACTCGGGCGTACGGTTCGACCGCGCGCCCGAGCCCGAGGAGTACCCGCTCCAGGCGCCCGACCCGCGGATCGCCGCCGAGCAGCCGTCGCCCGCCGAGGCCGCCAAGGTGTGCGTGGCCTGCCGGGCCGGCCGGGTCGACCACGACGGCTACTGCGAGAACTGCGGACACGCCCAGCCCCGCGAGCGCGACCACATGGAACAGGAGTGCGGCCCGATCGCGGCCGTCAGCGACCGCGGACTGCGCCACCACCGCAACGAGGACGCCTTCGCCGTGGGCTGCACGGCTCTCTCCGACGGCTCCCCCGCGGTCCTGGCGATCGTCTGCGACGGCGTCTCCTCGGCGACCCGCCCCGACGACGCCTCGCAGGCCGCCTCCCGCGCGGCGAGCGAGGCGCTGCTCGCGGCCCTGCCGCACGGCACGCACCCGCAGCAGGCCATGCACGAGGCGATCGTGGCCGCCTCCCGCGCGGTCAACGCGCTGGCCGGCGAGCCCGCCACCGCCCGCGAGCACGCCCCGCACCAGAACGCCCCCGCCTGCACCCTCGTAGGCGCGGTGATCACCGCCGGGCTGCTGGTCGTCGGCTGGGTCGGCGACAGCCGCGTCTACTGGGTCCCGGTGGACCGCAGCACGCCCCCGGCCCGGCTCACCGAGGACGACTCGTGGGCCGCGCAGATGGTCGCCGCCGGCCTGATGAACGAGGCCGAGGCATACGCCGACGAGCGCGCCCACGCGATCACCGGCTGGCTCGGCGCGGACGCCTACGAACTGGAGCCGCACACCGCGTCCTTCAAGCCGGACCGGCCGGGAGTGGTCGTGGTGTGCACCGACGGCCTGTGGAACTACGCCGAAGCGGCCCACGAGATGGCGGACATCGTGCCCCTCGACGCGGCGGTGCGCCCGCTGCACAGCGCGCAGGTGCTGGTCGGTCACGCGCTCGACGGCGGGGGCCACGACAACGTAACAGTGGCCGTGCTGCCGTTCCCGGCCCCGCCGATGGGGGCAGGATCGGCCTGAGGCCGCGTAGCGGGGAGAGCCTCGACGGACCGGAGGGGACCGGTCCGCCATCAGCCATCGCCCCACCCCGGTGGGGCGACCTAGGGGGATCAGAGAAGGCATGGCCATTTTCTCGAAGTCGAACGTGCCGCAGTTCTCGATGGACGTGTACCAGAACGAGTACCTCCCCGAGGGCGGCCGGGAGGTCAACGCGATCGTCACGGTCTCCGCGACCGGCGGCGGCACGATCGGAAGCGCGGTCGCGGCACCGCTCTACACACCCGGACACGGGCCGTCCGCCGCGGTGGCGATCATGGTCGACTGCTCGGGTTCGATGGACTACCCGCCGGCCAAGATGCGCAACGCCCGGGACGCGACCGCCGCCGCCATCGACACCCTGCGCGACGGTGTGCACTTCGCGGTGATCGGCGGCACCCATGTCGCCAAGGAGGTCTATCCGGGCGGCGGCCGCCTCGCGGTCGCCGACGCCACCACCCGCGACCAGGCCAAGCAGGCGCTGCGCAAGCTCAGCGCGGGCGGCGGTACGGCGATCGGCACCTGGCTCAGGCTCGCGGACCGGCTGCTGTCCTCCGCGGACGTCGCCATCCGCCACGGCATCCTGCTCACCGACGGCCGCAATGAACACGAGTCACCAGAGGAGCTGCGCGCCGCGCTCGACGCCTGCGCCGGACGTTTCACCTGTGACGCGCGCGGTGTGGGCACCGACTGGGAAGTGAAAGAAGTCACAGGGATCGCCTCCGCCCTGCTCGGCACCGCCGACATCGTCGCCGACCCGGCGGGCCTCGCCGCCGACTTCACGCAGATGATGGAGACGGCGATGGGCAAGGAGGTCGCGGACGTCGCCCTCAGGGTGTGGACACCGGTGGGCACGACCATCAAGTTCGTCAAGCAAGTGGCACCCACGGTCGAGGAGTTGACCTACCGCCGCACCGAGTCGGGCCCGCGCTCCGGGGACTACCCCACCGGCTCCTGGGGAGACGAGTCCCGTGACTACCACGTTTGCGTCGAGGTCCCGGCCGCGGACCTGGGCCAGGAGATGCTGGCCGCCCGGGTCTCCCTGGTCATCCCGCAGCCGGACGGCAGTGTCCAGAACCTCGGCGCCCAGGGCCTGGTACGGGCCGTGTGGACCGACGACATGGTCGCCTCCACCTCGATCAACCCCCAAGTCGCCCACTACACCGGGCAGGCAGAACTGGCACAAGCCATCCAGCAAGGGCTCGATCTTCGCAAAGCGGGCGATATGGATGGAGCAACCGCCAAACTGGGCCGTGCCGTTCAGCTCGCCAGCGTCTCCGGAAACGCCGATACGGCGAAACTCCTTGCGAAGGTGGTGGACGTGGTCGACGCCGCGGCAGGTACTGTGCGACTGAAGGCGAAGGTCGCGGAGGCCGACGAGATGACTCTCGAAACCCGGTCGACAAAGACTGTTCGTGTAAAGAAGTGACACAAGAAGTGCCCGAGTACCGACCCGGGCACTAACGCGAGCCTGACCCCTCGGGGTTGGAGAAATCCGGCCGCCCGGCCGGAAAGGAGAGGGGGAAGCGCCGACATGCCGACCTGCCCGAACGGACACCAGTCGGGTTCCGACGACTGGTGCGAGGTCTGCGGTCACCGCATGGCCGGTGCCGTACCTCCGCCCCCTCCCCCGCCGCCCCCGCCCGGCGGTGGCTACGGTTTCCCGCCGCCGCCCGGCGCCCAGCCCGGCGGTGCCCGGCCGCATCTGGCCTCCGTACCGGACCCCGAGCCTGAGCTCTGCCCGCAGTGCCGTACGCCCCGGGAGGGCGGTGCGCCGTTCTGCGAGGAGTGCCGGTGGAACTTCCTCACCAACACGGCGACCTCGTACACCCCGGCCGCCCCGCGCCCGCCGGCGCCCGGCCCGAGCCCGGCCGCCCGCTTCCAGCAGCAGCCCGGGCCGTCCTACGGCGGGGGTGACTCGTACGACTACCAGAGCTCCCGTCCTTCGCAGATGAACCGGCCGGCCGAGCCGATCCCGCCGTTCGGGACGGATCCGTCTTCCGGGCCCAACGGACCGGGTGGGCCTGGTGGCCCTGGCGGTCCCGGTGGCCCCGATGCCTTCGGCGGCCAGCGGGGTCCCGGCGGCCCTGGTGGCCCCGGCGCTTATGGCGGTCCCGGCGGTCCAGGTGGGCCCGGCGCTCCGAACGGCCCCGGTGGCTACGGCGGCCAGGGTGGCCCTGGCGGACCTGGCGGTCCCGATGCCTTCGGCGGCCAGCGGGGTCCCGGCGGCCCTGGTGGCCCCGGCGCTTATGGCGGTCCCGGCGGACCTGGTGGGCCCGGCGCTCCTGGTGGTCCCGAGGGCTACGGCGGCCCGGGGGGACCCGGCGGCCAGCGCGGCCCCGGTGCTCCCGGCGGCCCTGGCGGCCCGTCCGGCTTCGGTGGTGACCCCTCGCGGCCGGTTCCGCCGCCGCCCGGGCCGACGCCGCCCGCCGGTCCCGGAGGGCCGGGAGGGCCGGGAGGACCCGGCGCTCCGCAGGCCTTCCAGTCCCCGTCCGGTCCGCCCGCCCCTCCGGCCTTCCCGCAGGAGACGAACCGCCCCCAGCCCGGCGGCCCGTCCTTCGGCGGCGGCGAGGACGACTGGGTGATCCCGCCCCCGTCCTCCACCGCACCGGGAGGACCCGGCCCGCAGGGCGGCGGTTACGGCTATCCCCAGCCCGGCTCCGGCCAGGCCCCGCCCGGCCAGGGCTTCCCGCAGCAGCCGGCCACCTGGACGGCGACGATCGGCCCGGACCGCGAGTACTTCATGGCGATGATGCAGCGCTCGGGCCCCGAGGCCGCGGGCCTGAACCTGCCCGCGTACTCGCCGGAGCAGCAGCGCACCCTCTCCGGCAACCAGGTCACCATCGGCCGCCGTCGGCACTCCACCGGCGACACCCCCGACATCGACCTGGCGGTGCCGCCGGAGGACCCGGGCGTCTCGCACCAGCACGCGGTGCTGGTCCAGCAGCCGGACGGTTCCTGGGCGGTCGTCGACCAGAACTCGACGAACGGCACCACGGTGAACGGCTCCGAGGACCCGATCCAGCCGTTCGTGCCGGTACCGCTCCAGGACGGCGACCGCGTGCACGTGGGCGCGTGGACGACGATCACGATCCGCAGGGGCTGAGCCTGAGGCGCGTCACCGGAGGGGCCACGCGTACGGCCCCTCCGGATCGTCCAGCCAGGCCCACTCGCTCTCTCCGCTGACAGTGATGCCGTAGCGCCGGCGCTCCGGTGCGCCCTCGCGGTCCCACAGCGCGTACGCCTCCTGCGGGTCCAGGCTGTCCCGGCTCAGCGCCAGCAGGAAGCGGAACAGCTCGTGTTCCCTGGCCCGGCGCGGCACTCCGCCGAGGGGTGCCGGTTCGGGCTCGGCCCGGTCCCCGCCGCGCAGCGGCACGAAGTAGGCGGGCGTGTGCAGGAAGCGCCCCTCGGCCTGCCCGGCGTCCTGCACGGTCAGGGCGACAAGGCCGGTGGCCATCGGGGTCAGGATCCGGGCGCCCTCCCGGCACTGGGCGAGCCAGGCGGGCGGGATCGACGGCAGCGTGCAGGTCGCGATGATCCGGTCGAACGGTGCCCGCTCCGGGGCGCCCCGCGCGCCGTCGCCGGTCAGGACGACGGGGTGGTACCCGGCGGCGGCCAGATGCTGCCGCGCCGACTCGGTGATCTCCGGCTCCAGATCGACGGTGGTGACGAGATCGTCGTCACCGAGCCGCTCGGCGAGCAGGGCGGCGTTGTACCCGCTCCCCGCCCCGATCTCCAGCACCCGGTCCCCGTCCTGCACACCCAGCGCCACCAGCATCATCGCCATCAGCGAGGGCTGGCTGCTGGAGGAGAGCAACTCCCCGTCGCGCAGCCGGGTGGCCAGCGGTACGTCCGCGTAGGCGCCGCGCAGCCAGCGCTCCCGCGCGCCCGGCTCGGGGCTCTCGCCCCAGCGCCGCTCGTATCCGCCGACGGCGCCGACGTAGTAGTAGGGCACGAAGAGATGGCGCGGGACGGCCGCGAAGACCTCCCGCCACCCCGGGTCCTCGGCCCAGGCCCCGCTCCGGTCGATCTCCCGCACGAGTTCCGCCCGCGCCCTACCGGCGAGGTCGTCGAGCTCCTTGTCGTCCCGGTCGAGACCCTGCGTGCTCATGCCTCCACTGTCCTGCGGGACGCGGCGCGGGGCGAGTGCCGGAGAGTCCTAGTACTACAGGGCTAGATCTTGATCATCTGGAGCCGTAGCCGCCTTCGGAAATGGTGCCGTCGCGCCTCCGCCTG